>NZ_JAKUDW010000017.1:0-82787 GCF_022662595.1 Bacillus cereus group sp. BfR-BA-01524
TACAATTGTGTGCGAATTCAAGAAAAATTAAACCACCTATCCCCTAAAGAATTTAGGGAACAAGTGGTTTAGGTGTTTTGATAGGTGTCCCGTTTTCAGGGTTCACTTCAAATAGGGAGGTTTTTTATATTACATGAATGAAATATACAATTAAGCTTGCACTTTACTTTTCATAAATGTATGGATGCGTTCTAATGCTTTCTCTACTTGTTCAAGAGATGTCGCATATGATAAACGAACATTATTTGGAGCACCAAATCCTGTACCTGGTACAAGAGCCACTTTTTCCTCTTCTAATAGAGCTTTTGCCCAATCATCAACTGTTGTATATCCTGATAAAGCTACAGCTTCTTTTACGTTAGGGAATAAGTAAAATGCACCTTGCGGTTTAATACAAGTAAAGCCAGGGATTTGAATTAATTTATCATAAATGATGTTTAATCTCTCTTCAAAGGCTTGACGCATTGTTTCCACAGGTTCTTGTGAGCCCGCATATGCCGCAATTGCGCCGTATTGAGCGATTGAAGTAGGGTTTGACGTACTATGACTCGCTAAGTTCGTCATCGCTTTAATAAGCTGCTTATTTCCTGCAGCATACCCAATACGCCATCCTGTCATAGAATGAGATTTAGATACACCATTAATAATAAGTGTTTGTTCTTTTAATGCATTAGAAAGCTGGGCAATTGAAGTATATTCTACGCCACCATAAATTAATTTTTCATAAATTTCATCAGAAACGATTAAAATATCATGTTCTAAACATACTTCTCCAAGCTGTTGTAATTCTTCTTTGCTATAAATCATTCCTGTTGGATTGCTCGGTGAATTAATAATAACTGCTTTCGTTTTCTCTGTAATTGCCTCACGCAGCTGCTTTGCTGTAATTTTGTACTCATTGTCTTCTAAACCTTCTACATAAACCGGCTTACCGCCAGCAAGCTTTACTTGCTCTGGATAGCTTACCCAGTAAGGAGTTGGGATGATAACTTCATCTCCCTCATCAAGTAATACTTGGAATAATGTATATAATGCATGCTTTGCACCATTACATACAATAATTTCAGATGGATCATACGCAATACCTTGATCGCGAGTAAATTTCTTCACAATTTCTTGTTTTAACGATTGTAATCCACCTGTTGGTGTATACTTCGTATGCCCTTCTAACATCGCTTTATGTGCAGCATCCATAATATGCTCTGGTGTATTAAAGTCAGGTTCCCCTGCCCCTAATCCAATTACATCATGACCTTCTGCTTTTAATGCTTGCGCCTTTGCTGTAATTTCTAAAGTTGAAGACGGTGTTAAAGCAGCTACTCGCTTTGCTAATTTCATTTGTAGTTCCCCCTACATCTATTTTTCAATGCTATATCGTCTTAAAAATTTCCCATCTTTAAATTCAAGATAGTAATAACTATAACGATTGTCATCATCAATATATGTAACTTCCCATAGTGGTACATCATTTTCAAAGCCTAATTTCACTTTCATAATTTCTTTCGGCTTACTTTTTGATTCCTTACTTTCATTGCCGACTTGTTCTAACGTTCTTTGTATAGCCTCTTTTTCAGAAATACCTTCGCTCTTTTTCCTTACTACAGTATCCCCTTTTTTCTCAGGCACCCAAACGATAAGTTGTTCTCCCTTTTCATCTGTACCTTGCACGACTATATATGCAGATTTTCCGTTGTAATAATCAACAGATTTCACCTTTGTAAGCTTTGCTTTTTCTTTAGCAATTTCTACAAATTTCGACTCTTTTGGAATTTTCTTTCCCATTGCTTTATTATAAACATACGCCCCATATATTCCGCTAGCAACGATAACAATAATGATTGCAAAGATCCACTTTTTCATTGTATCACTACGTTCTGTAAATCGTAAATACAGCTGTTTCTTTATCTTTTTCGTCTAATGCTAGTCCGAACATGAGGTCCTGCTCTTTTAACGTACGATTCAAACTATCAACAATTTTATACAAATCAGACGAATATTTAATACGCGTCGTTGATAGTACTTCGATTTTCTTCTCCATGAAAAAACTCCTCCGTTACACAAAAATTTCTAATTATAGAAGAACGCAATGCGGTTACAATAAGAGTACATTCTTTACAACCCCTGCTTCATCACCCATCTATTATAGCAGGACATGTACAGCAAAAAAAGGTTTCAAGTCGAAAACCAACACATTTTGTATACAAGAAGTAAGAAAAATAAAATTCCTCCTACCCACATTTTTTACGCCTGAAGTTTATAAGTACTTCAGGCGTATTTTTCTTCCATTTTTATTCATTTGATGGTTCTTCTAATTGTACTAATAATTCTTCTAATGGCCCTTCATAAAGAGGTGCGTTAGGGATCGATTGTAGAAATCGTTTTCCATAGGAAGAACTCGTCAAACGACGATCTAACACTACTACCGTTCCTGTATCTGTATTCGTTCGAATTAAGCGGCCGAATCCTTGTTTGAAACGTAATATTGCTTGTGGCAGCGCTAATTTAGCGAATACATCCTCACCTTGATTTTTTAGCCACTCACCTTTCGCTTCCATCATCGGCTGATGAGGAGGCGTAAATGGTAGACGGACAATAACAAGACAACTTAAGGCATCTCCTGGAATATCTATCCCTTCCCAGAAACTGCTCGTCCCTAATAAAATTGATTTGTCGAACTCTTGAAACTTTCGAATTAAGCGGCTTCGACTTCTATTATTCACACTTTGTGTGAGTAATAAAAAACCCTCTAATTCATCATTATTTTTTAAATTCGCATACGCTTCTTTTAACATTTCATACGAAGTGAATAAAACAAGCATTCTGCCTTTTGTGGCTTTCGCTATCTTTGCAATATGTTCCGATACAGATTCAATATATCGCTCATTACTTACTTGCTTAATAAAAGGTACATCCGTTGAAACCATTAATTTCATTTGTTCATCATAACGAAATGGCGACGGAACCTTTAAAGTATTTGGAGCGAAATCATGCAAACCAAGTTCCTCTTTTATATAATCAAACGTATCGTTAACTGTTAGTGTTGCGGATGTAAAAATAACACTCTTTTTTTCTGTTAAAAATTCATCAGCAAATCTTTCACCAATATGAACAGGCTGTGCATATAGAACTGTTGAATGAATCGTCCCTTTCGTTTCAGTCTCCATCCAAGTTACATACGAATTCTTTTCTAATACGAGTAACTGTAATGATTCTGCCATCTTTCTCAGCAACTCAATTAAATGCATAAATTCACCTGTTACAACATGCATCTCCCATTCTAACTTACTTTGCAATATGTCCACTTGCTTCTCAAGAGCAGTTACTACCCTTCTTAATTCATATATAAAACGATTTGTTAATTCGACGATACTATCCCACAACTTACCTTTTTCTAGTTCTGTGTTATACCTATAGATGAGCGGCATATTATTCGTTCCTTGTTCTTGCTTTGTTTGTTTAAATATAAAAGTACGTAACATTTGGAAGAGTTCATCCGCATCAAACTTAAGTTCCTTCAAACTATAACTTATCATACGGAAAGTTGAACGAGATGCTTGCTCTGATTTTTTCATCATTTTATATACTTTGGAGAGTACATCTTCTGTTTCTAGCGTCCCAAGACGAGATATAACCAATTGAAAATACATACAAGAGAACTGTTCACCCAATGTTCTACTCGCAGCTTCTTCAATATGGTGAGCTTCATCAAAAATAATATGTTCGCATGAAGCAAACAGCGGTTCTTCACTTGAAAAATCTTGAAATAATAACGCATGATTTGTGATAACGATATCTGCAAATAAAGCTTTATTCTTCGCTCGCTGGTAAAAACAACGACTAAACCAATTACTTTGCATACCGCCTGGACTATACGCATCACTACAAATACGATTCCAAAGTAACTTTCCGCCCTCAGGAATATTTAATTCGTCTCGATCACCCGTTTCAGTTTGCAATAGCCAAACTAAAATCTTTGCCTTCGTAAGTGCCATATCATAATTTTTTTCTTCCTCTTGTAAAGCATACTCAAATTTGTGTAAGCAAAGATAATGCTTTCTTCCTTTTAGAAGAGCTGCCTCAAATGAAAATGGCATTATTTTTTGTAATAACGGTATTTCTTTTTCTAATATTTGTTGTTGGAGTTGTACCGTTTGTGTACTTATAATGACAGGTTCTTCTTTTCTCTTTGCAAAATAAAGACTAGGAAGCAAATACGCAAGAGTCTTTCCTGTTCCTGTACCGGCTTCAATTAGTGAAAAACGAGAATCTCTTAACGCCGTATATATCTCTTTCATCATCAGTTGTTGACTTTCTCTTCTTTCAAACTTTGGCATATGTGATTCCAATTTATCCATCGTTTTATTCAAGAAAGCATCAAACTTTGATGAACACGTTTCTCCAAGGTTTAAGGAATAGTTCCGCTTTTTCAGCGCAATATTTCGATGTATTTCATACTCCGCTATATCTTCTTTACCATGCATTACTTTCTTTAAAATATTTTCAGAAAGCACATCAGCTATATCACTTTGGAACACGTCGCTTAATTCATAAAGCGATTGCAACGTGACAAGTGGTAACTTTTCAATTTCATTTAAAAATTGTAAAAATAATTCCGCTGTTGCGAGAGCATCACTATCCGCACGATGTGGTTGATCGTGCTCTAGTTCATGCTTCTTAGCTAAATCACGTAATTTATAACTATCAGCTGTCGGCAAAAGAATTTGAGCCAATTCAACCGTGTCGATTTTAGGACAATGTATTTCTGTATATCCAGCCTGCCTTAATTCTTCATTTAAAAAATTCCAATCAAAGTGAACATTATGCGCAACGAAAGCCGCACCTTGTAATAGCTCAACAATCATCGGGGCTACATCTTGAAATAACGGGGCTTGTTTTACAAGACTTTCATCAATCCCTGTTAATTCTGTAATAAATGGTGGGATCTCTCTCTTTGGGTTAACAAAAGACGAAAAAATCTCCAATATCTCTCCATCTTCTACTACAACAGCTGCAATTTGGGTAATTTTATCCTTCCCATCTTTCCAGGAGTTCCCTGTCGTCTCTAAATCAACAACGACATAACGCTTACTCATATATGTAACACCTCAATTTCTTACCTTTCAAACAACAATAATTTATATAATGTTACTATACCACGTTTTATCTCATCTTAATGAAAAGATGCACAAAAAAGCTATCTCCGCAATGGAGATAGCTTTTCTATTTATAATATCGTACCCGCTTTTTCAGCACCTAGCATTTCAATAATTTGATTATTATCGTCTAGTACTGCAATTTTTGGTTCTTGTTTATGAACCTCTTCTTCCGTAACTAGCCCATAACAAATAATAATCACTTTGTCCCCTGGTTGTACAAGCCTTGCCGCAGCACCGTTTAAACAAACAACCCCACTACCGCGTTCCCCTTTTATAACGTATGTCTCTAAGCGAGCACCATTATTATTATTTACAATTTGAACTTTTTCGTTTTCTACAATATTTACTGCATCCATTAAGTCTTCATCAATTGTAATACTACCTACATAATTTAAATTTGCCTCCGTTACAGTTGCACGATGTAACTTTGCTCTCATCATTGTGCGAAACATAGATGCTCCCCCTTATTTAACCGTTAATGTTATATTGTCAATTAATCTTACATTTTCAAACTTAACTGCAATAGCTAAAATGATTCTTCCTTCGACATTCTCTACCATTGTTAATAACGGATATGCATATAAATCCGCATAATCTACAGTGCCTTTCGTATGCGTCTCAATATACTCTTTCACAAGATTTGTAATGATTTCCGGATTACGTTCACCTGCCTCAATTCTTTCTTTCGCTATACATAGGCTGCGGTATAAATGAAGAGCCTCTTCACGTTCATCTTGTGATAGGTACACGTTACGAGAACTTTTCGCTAATCCATCTTCTTCCCTTACAATATCAACTGGTACGATTGTAACTGGAATATTGAAATCAGTTACAAATCCTTCAATTACTGCAACTTGTTGAGCATCTTTCATACCGAAATAAGCACGCGTTGGCAGCGTAATATTAAATAGTTTCATTAGTACAGTTGCAACACCAGCAAAATGACCAGGTCTTTGTTGACCGCATAATACGTCCGTGCGCTTCACAACTTCTACTGTTGTTGTTTGTTCTGCTGGATACATTTCTTCTACACTCGGATAAAATAAATAATCTACACCGTTTTCTTTTGCTACATTTTCATCTCTATCAATATCACGAGGATATCGATCTAAATCTTCATTTGGGCCAAATTGCAGCGGGTTTACAAATACACTTAAAACTACAATTTCATTTTCTTCTCTTGCCTTACGTAATAAGGTAGCATGCCCTTCATGTAAATAACCCATCGTTGGAACAAAACCAATACTCTTTCCACTTGCACGAAGTTCGTTTGTAATTTGCTGCATCTCTTGCACTGTAGTTACGATTTTCATTATTGTTTTCCTCCGTATAACGCTAAGCATTCTTCCTCTTTCATTGTGAACGAATGTTTTTCTTCAGGAAATTGCCTTGTCTTTACTTCAGTAACGTATTGTGAAATCCCACGCACAATCTCCTCTTGAACAGACGTATATTGCTTCACAAATTTCGGAACACGATTCACGCCGTATGAGATAAGATCATGATAAACAAGCACTTGCCCATCTACTTTTTGTCCTGCACCAATCCCAATTGTCGGTATTGTTAGTTGCTCTGAAATAAGTTCTGCTAACTGCATTGGTACACATTCTAACACAAGCGCTATTGCACCAGCTTCTTCACATTTCTTTGCATCTTCTATTAATTTCTTAGCACTCTCCGCATCTTTTCCTTGCACTTTATATCCACCCAACACTCCTACAGATTGAGGGGTTAAACCTAAATGCGCTACAACAGGAATTCCTGCGTTCGTCAAATATTGAATTGTTGATATAACTTCTCCAGCACCTTCTACCTTCAGTGCATGCGCCCCGCTCTCTTGAACGATGCGGCGTGCATTCACCATCGTTTCTTGTAACGATACGTGATACGACATAAATGGCATATCAGTTACAATAAACGTCTCTTTCGCTCCGCGGCGTACAGCTTTCGTATGATGAATCATATCCTCTACTGTTACAGGTACTGTTGAATCGTATCCGAGTACAACCATTCCAAGAGAATCTCCAACTAGAATCATATCAACTTCAGCTTCTTCTGCCAATTTGGCAGATGGATAATCATACGCCGTTAGCATTGTAATCGGCTCACCTTGCTCTTTCATCTTCAAAAAATCTGTTTTTGTTTTCAAAAACTACTCCTCCTTTATGCAGGAGAGAGGAGATGGCCGAAATCATATAAAAAACCCCTCTGGCCATAAAAGGGCAGAAGGGTTGTGTGTTAGTCGGCATTATTCATCCCTCTGTCCCAGTCCGTTATTGGATCAAGGCAGAATCCAAGTTATTATTTTTCGTATTACCTCGAATCATGGTGCAGTTCGCTCTGATACTGCCCACATTCGAACTAATTATAGCAAACTACAAAAGGGAATTACTACATTTTTTCGAAAAAATAATTTTTTATTCTTATTACGGTATATGAAATTTAACACGAGAGTATATATGCTATAAAGTGGAACTTTAATCACCCCTCACCAATCGGGCTTTTACGGACAGCCCGCTCCCCCACCTAACTGCTTTGCTTCCGCTGAATTTTGAGGTAGGGGTCTTACTACCCGGCAAATAGCGGGATAAACTTTTTATAGATAATTCAATCCTGAAAAGATACATGTTTTTTCAACGCATGTTAAAAAAGTCCAAGTTAATTTCTTCTGTAATCAATTTAACTGTATAGTATAACTCTTAAACTAATGATGCAGGTTAATTGAGGAAAAGTACTTAACAAAGGAGAATTGCAGATGTCTATGAACAGGTGGTTATTTCGATTCAGCAGTTTGCTTGTAATGATTGTATGGTGGATGTCTTTAGGATCCTTTCATGTATTTGCCTCAGTTAATGTCGTAACACAACCTACCGATTTAACGAACGTGATTGAGGTTGAACTAAATGATGATTACTTTAATCCAAATGTCATCACGATTCCGCTTGAAGGATCAACAACATTACTATTGAAAAATAAAGGTAAAAACGAGCACACCTTTACAGTGAAAAAACTCGGCATTGACGTCGTAGTCGAGTCAGGAAAAGGAAAGAATATTACCGTGAAACCTAAAAATACTGGTACATATGAATTAATATGTCGATACCATCTCCTTAAAGGAATGGAAGGCAAAGTAATCGTCAAATAACATGCCAGGCCAACTAGACGGAAGATATCTTGAAATGAACTTTAAATATTAAATGAATTTATTATCATATTACAAATTCAACTCAAAAATATTGAAATAAAAAGAAGTTCCAAAAGAGGAACTTCTTTTACTTAATTTCAATATCTGCAGAATGAATATGATGTACTTTCCCCTCATGATCCTCCAGAAGTAATACACCATCCTCTGTGATTCCTTTTGCTAACCCCGTAATCGTCTCTCTCATCGTTCGAGCAGTAATTTCTTTCCCGATGCTCACAGCGTAACTTTCCCAAAGGATTTTAATGACAGAGAAACCATTTTGTAAATACTCTTCATATAATTTTTCTAGTTGTAAATAGATTTGTTGCATAAGTTCTGCACGAACAATCGGCTTACCTGATTCAATCGCTAATGAAGTAGCAATGTGCTGAATTTCTTCATCAAAATGTTCTTGCTTTTGATTCGCATTAATACCGATGCCCATAATAACAGCATTAATTTTATCAGGATCCGCTTGCATTTCTGTTAATATACCTACAGCCTTTTTACCTTGAATTAAAATATCATTTGGCCATTTTATTCCCACGTTTACACCTGTACATTTTTCAATTGCCTGTGCAACACTAACAGCCGCTAACAAAGTAAGTTGCGGTGCATGATGAACTGGGATTGATGGACGTAAAATAATACTCATCCAAATTCCTGTTCCTTTTGGTGAATACCATTTTCTGCTTAAACGACCTCTTCCCGCTGTTTGTTCTTCTGCTACAACGATAGTTCCTTCTTCTGCACCTTCATAAGCAAGTTTTGCTGCAATGTGCTGCGTTGATTCAACAGTTTCTTCAAAATACACTGTTCTACCAATTCGCTTCGTTTGTAGCCCTAACTGAATTTCATTAGCAGTCACTTTGTCTGGCTTACTTGCAATTCGGTAACCTAATCGACGCACAGCTTCAAGTTCATATCCCTCACTCCTGAGGTCTTCCATATGTTTCCACACGGCAGTTCTTGAACAACCAAGTTTATCACTAATCGTTTGGCCGGATACAAACTCGCCATCCGCTTCAGAAAAAACTTGCAATAACTGCTTTCTTATAGTAGATTGCATCCTTGCAGCCACTCCCTTATACGCTCTTTCTCATTAACTACGTTTCCTTGTACGATTGCTTCCTCGATTTTCTGAAGCATGTCAGCAACCCACGGACCAGGCTTTTTGTTTGCCCAGTTTAATAAATCATTACCAGTCACATTCATTTCTTGACGACTCTGGATTGGCAATGCGTGAAACATTGATTGTACTCGTTTAACAGATGTAGGGTCATAGCTTTCAATCATCGCTTCATATACTCTCTCTGCCATTTCAGCGATATGAATTCCCGTTTTATAAAGAAGGACTGTATCCCAATCCTTCTCCTTTCTAGTACGTATTGCCAATAAAACTGCAACAATATCTTTTATTTTTTTATTCGAAAACTTCCATTGACGTAAAAAAACAGATGGATGTTCTTCTCCGATACAATATAAGAAAAATGCCCACGCCTCAATATCCGTTTCGAAAGAATCCCATTTATACTGCGTAGCTTTTAACAGCCTCTCTTCTGACATTTGTAAATATGGCAAATGAGAAAATAGCTTCGTCTCTACTAATTCTTTGAGACCTTTCACACAATATGTACCAGTTAACAGTTTCTCAAACTCTACTGTAATGCGCTCAATTGCTATATGTTCTAGCAAATGCCCATACGTTTCAATCGCTTGCTTCGTTTTCGTTTCTAATGAAAAACCTAACGTGCTTACAAACCGAATACCACGCATCATTCGCAGGGCATCTTCTTGAAAACGATCAGCAGCATTTCCAACTGTCACAATTTCTCTCTGTTGAATGGCTTCCTGCCCAGCAAATAAATCAACCATTTCGCCTTCTTCTGTCATAGCAATTGCATTCATCGTGA
This sequence comes from Bacillus cereus group sp. BfR-BA-01524, assembly GCF_022662595.1. Taxonomy (NCBI): domain Bacteria; kingdom Bacillati; phylum Bacillota; class Bacilli; order Caryophanales; family Bacillaceae; genus Bacillus; species Bacillus cereus group sp. BfR-BA-01524. The sequence continues at coordinate 10,254 of NZ_JAKUDW010000017.1, forward strand.
AATCACGACGTTTTAAATCCTCTTCTAATGAACGAACAAATTGAACACTACTAGGTCTTCGAAAATCTTCATATTCGCTTTCTGTTCGAAAAGTAGTTACCTCATAAGGCTCACCATTTTCTACAACAATTACAGTTCCATGCTCAAGACCAACAGGAACATTTCTTGGGAATATAGCCATCACTTCTTCTGGTAAAGCAGATGTCGCAATATCAATATCTCCAATCGGCCTATCGATAATAAGATCTCGTACGCTCCCACCAACAAAGTAAGCCTCATGTCCTTGTTGCTTTAATGTCTCAATAATAGAACTAGCTTTTTTAAATCTTTCCATTTTTGTCATCCCTTAGTACGTCATAGTAAATCGTTTCATATTGTGAAACAATTTTTTCTGAGCGAAATTGCTCATAAACACTTTCTCTTGCTCGTTCTCCCATATTGCAGTGAAGTTCCTCGTCCTTTAATAGCTGAGTAGCTTGATTTGCCACTCCTGTTGTATCGCCAACTTCACATAAATATCCTGTTTCCCCGTGTTGAATAACCTCTGGAATACCTCCAACCCGTGTTCCGATACAAGGTACACCACACGCCATTGCTTCTAATAAAACAAGACCAAAACTTTCCTTCTCTGATAGAAGCAACATTAAATCACTCATCGCAAGTAGTTCTGCAACATTATCTTGCTTCCCTAGGAATAAAACGCGATCTTCAATATGTAAATTCTTCACTATCTGTAAAATCGTACAGAATTCTGGTCCGTCTCCAACAAGAAGCAACTTCGCATCTACTTCTTTAACAATTTTAGCAAATGCCTCAACAACATCCTGCACACGCTTCACTTTACGGAAATTCGAAATATGAATAAGTACTTTTTCACTATCACTTATACCGTATTCTTTCTTTAATTGAGACATATTACGCTTGAAATATACGCGTTCGTCTATAAAGTTATATACCGTTTGAATTTCTTTACTTGGTTTTACAAGCTCATGCGTTTCGTTAATTAATGAATGCGAGACAGCAGTAACAACATCCGATTGCTCAATACCAAAACGAATTAAATTATTTAACGACGGGTCGGAACCTAACACAGTAATATCTGTTCCATGCAAGGTTGTAACAATTTTAATACGCTCTCCGATCATTTGTTTTGCTAAATATGCACAAATTGCATGTGGTATTGCGTAATGCACATGTAAAATGTCTAAGTTTTCTCTTTGTGCAACTTCTGCCATTTTACTTGCTAACGCTAAATCGTATGGTGGATATTGAAATACAGAGTATTGGCTTACCGTTACTTCATGAAAATATATGTTTGGATATACTTTATTTAACCGGAATGGTAAACCCGATGTAATAAAGTGAATTTCATGCCCGCGTTCCGCCAATTGCTTTCCTAATTCTGTTCCAACAACTCCAGAACCACCTACAGAAGGATAACATGTAATACCTATTTTTAATTTCATTTACATCCCCCTAATAAATCAGCATGTAATAAAACCGGTTTCTTACTCATAAATCCCTCGGCATACAAGACTCCAACTTCTTTTCCAAACATCTTCTCACGAGCAATCACAGTTTCAACGTAACCTTCTGTTAACGGTGTCTTAACACCATCACTCCCTGTTGAAAACTGACTTTCATACGCTTCTAATGCTTCCACCTTTATAGAGAGGTACTCACTTATATCTATACAAAAATTCGGTTTATGAAAACCATTAATCATATAATTATAAAAAGACTCCACACGATGTGGTGAAAGTTCCGGCATATATTTACGGATTCCTGCTGAAAAAATAGCCTCTTCCACAAGCTTTGCACAATTTGCATGATCTGGATGGCGATCTTCATAGTATGGCGCAAAAACTAGTTTTGGTTTATATGTACGGATCACCTTGACAATTTCACGTATATACTCTTCTTTCATATACAAACCACGGTCTGGCATCGCTAAATTCAGCCTCGTTTTTACTCCCATTATACGAGCTGCGACCTCTGCTTCTTCTTTTCTCAACTCTATCGTTCCATTGGAAGAAAGATCAGCTTCTGTTAAATCACAAATACCTACTTCATACCCTTGCTTTGTATATTTAGCGATGGTACCAGCCATGCCGATTTCAACATCATCGGCATGAGCACCAAACGCTAATATATGTAATCCACTCATAATTGTTCCCCTCATTTTCTTAACTTACGATAATCTAAATCTCCTCGCTCTAATGCGTGCATTAACATTTCAGCACTTGCCATATTCGTTGCAAGTGGAATCGCATATACATCACATAAACGAAGCAATGCATTTACATCCGGTTCATGCGGCTGTGCTGTTAATGGATCGCGGAAGAAAATCACCATATCTAAATCGTTTTTTGCAATCATTGCACCAATTTCTTGATCTCCACCAAGAGGGCCAGATTGATATCTTGTTACAACTAATCCAGTCGCTTCCATAATACGAAGCCCTGTCGTTCCTGTTGCAAATAATTCATGTTGTTCAAAAATTGGTTTATATGCGTATGCAAACGAAACCATATCATTTTTCTTTTTGTCATGTGCGATTAAGGCAATTTTCATCCGTTGTCTCCCCTTTAGTCGATAATATTTTCTAAACCGTACACAAGATGATCCAGGTTCATTACTGTCTCAATTGATAGTTTTACACCTGACATAAATGATGTACGATTGAATGAATCATGACGAACTGTTAACATTTGTCCATCTCCACCAAACATTACTTCTTGGTGTGCAATAAGCCCTGGCAAACGTACACTATGAATGTGAATACCATCTACATTTGCACCACGTGCACCTGCTAGTTGCTCTACTTCATTCGGATGACCTTGCTGCTTTGATTCACGATTTTGACGAATTAATTCTACCGTTTTTACAGCTGTACCAGATGGCGCATCTAATTTTTGATCATGATGCAATTCAATTACTTCAACATCTTGGAAATATTTCGCTGCCATTTGTGAGAATTTCATCATAAGAACTGCACCAATCGCAAAGTTTGGAGCGATAATTGTTCCTACTTCTTTTTCTTTTGCATTCTCTGTTAAACGTTTTAATTCTTCTTCTGTAAATCCAGTTGTACCAATAACAGAACGAAGTCCACGCTCAACTGCAAGTGTAACGTGTTGTTTCCCTACTTCTGGTGTTGTTAAATCTAACAATACATCTGCTTCTACTTCCTCTAAACAAGTATGTAAATCAGCGTAAATCGGCGTATGTAACGCTGGCATGCCAGGTAAATCAGAAATCTTCTCTCCACCATGCTTATAATCTACTGCTGCTACTAAATTAAAATGTTCCGTTCTTTCCATAAGAAGGACTGCTTCATGCCCCATACGTCCTCTTGGTCCAGCGATAATTACTTTAATTTCTTTCATTATTCTTTCTCTCCCTCATCAATACGTGTCCAGCGATCTTTATCACGTGTATTAAATTTATTCATTACAATGTTATGTGCTGTTTCTAAATCAATATTTAAACTATTTGCCATACAAATCATAACAAATAATACATCTCCAAGCTCTTCTTCAATACTATTTTCTTTTTCAGTCGTTTTCTTCGGTTTCTCACCATAATAATGATTTACCTCTCTTGCAAGCTCCCCCATTTCTTCCGTTAAACGAGCCATCATTGCAAGCGGACTGAAATAACCTTCTTTAAACTGACCAATATATGCATCTACTTCTTTCTGCATATCTTTCATCGTTTTTGCTTCCATACTATTCACCTCTAATCCTTCCTCTTTCATGTTAGCCAATTCATCGCGATTTGACAAATATTATTCCCCGCCAAACACCTATTTGCGACCCTTTTTTGGATAGACTATAATAAAGTGAAACTTCTTTTGCGCTTTTTGCAAAAGATTAGCCCATACCAATCGGGCTCTTACTATTTTCACTAGCAACTAGAAATTACTTATTATGTTTTACCGTTTCAGCGGAGCAATGTAATCATTACATAATTAGGGGGATTTCTATATGACATCAAAATTGAAGATGCGAAATATTATTTTTATTTTAATCGGTTCCGCTATATTTTCTTTCGGTATTGTCAATATCAATATTGAAAACCACCTTGCAGAGGGTGGGTTTACTGGTATTACACTATTATTGTATTTTTTATTTAAGTTTGATCCTTCCTACTCAAACTTAATTTTAAATATCCCTATATTTTTTATTGGTTGGAGGTTACTTGGCAGAACGACATTTTTATATACATTAATCGGCACATTTAGCGTATCTTTATTTCTATGGATTTTCCAGCGTTACGAAGTGCTCAACTTACATTTAAACTTGCAAAATGATATGACACTCGCAGCTTTATTCGCCGGGGCATTTATCGGTATCGGCCTTGGGATAATATTTAAATATGGCGGGACTACTGGCGGTGTAGATATTATCGCACGACTAGCTCACAAATATGTTGGCTGGAGTATGGGTAAAACGATGTTTATGTTCGATGCTGTCGTTATCGTCGTCTCTATTCTTACCTATTTATCATACCGCGAGGGTATGTATACGTTAGTTGCTGTTTTTATCGGGGCTAAAGTCATTGATTTTATGCAAGAAGGAGCCTATGCCGCCAAAGGAGCGACTATTATCTCAGAGAAAAACGATGAAATTGCTGCCAAAATTTTATCTGAAATGGAGCGCGGAGCAACCTTTTTAAAGGCTGTTGGATCGTATACAAAAGTGGAACGTAACGTACTGTATTGCGTTGTTGCTAAAAATGAAATCGTGAAATTAAAGAATATCATTACTTCTGTAGATCCTCATGCATTTGTTGCAGTAAGTGACGTACATGATGTAGTTGGTGAAGGTTTTACGTTGGATGAAAATAAAAACCCTTTACATAATTAAATGTAACTAGAAGAGCGCCTTAGCTTTTCTAGTTTTTTATTACAAGTCTTTTAAGCTTCTCCAAATCCTCATAAATAAGCTCCAATAAACTCCGATTATAAAAAATGGAAGCTGGATGAAAAGTTGGAAAAACATGATATTCATTCTCTGACCATGTAAACTCTGCACTTTGCATATCCTTTAATTTTTGAATGGGCTGTTTTAATAATTGCCCGTGTACATCTGTGATTTTTTTATTTTTTCCTGTTAAACGTTGAAGACCGATATTTCCAAGCGTGACGATAAGCCTCGGATTTATTTTCTCTAATTCATAATCTAACAAAGGCGCATGGGCAACTATTTCTCCTTGATTTGGCGTTCTATTATACTTTTTTTGTATGCTTTCACCATTTCGTTCTTTTTTCTCTCGCCATTTATAAGGTCTACTCCGAACAGCGCTCGTAATATATACTTCTTTCCTTGTAACGTGAATACGCTCTAAAAAACCCATTAATTGTTTTCCCGACCTCCCGCTAAACGGAATCCCATTATGAATTTCTGTTTCACCAGGCGCTTCTCCTAACAACATAAATTTGGGATTTTCAGGACCTTGTCCACTTAAAAAACCTTCTAGTTGATAAGGAGCACTACGCTCTTTCACTTGTTTTACTAAATGGTCTGGATATTTCATTTCCCCCCACCGCCTTTCCGCATTACTTCTATTATTTCTATTTGCAATACATTATATAATTCAATCCACACAACAAAAAAAGACTATCAAAATTGATAGTCTTTAGTCGTCGCTACGCTGCATACCAGTATACATTAATACGAGACGTAATAATTCAAATACCGCTACAGCTGCAGCTGCTACATATGTTAATGCTGCTGCATTTAATACTTTACGAGCTTGGCCATATTCATCTGTTGATACGATACCTAACGCTTCAATTTGTTGCATTGCACGCTTTGAAGCATCGAACTCAACTGGTAATGTAACAAGTTGGAACACAACACCTGCAGCCATTAAAATAATTCCTAATAACAATAGTTTCGACATTGTCGCAAATATACCAATCATAATAAATACCCATGATATATTCGATCCAAAATTCGCCACAGGAACTAACGAATGACGAATACGCATAAAGTTATAATCTTGCGCATCTTGAATTGCGTGTCCTACTTCATGTGCTGCAACTGCTGTACCAGCAACTGAATGACCATAATAGTTATCTGTTGATAATCGAACCGTTTTGGCCGTTGGATCATAATGGTCTGATAAATGACCTGGTGTTTCTTCCACAGCTACGTTGTATAGTCCATTTTCATCTAAAATTTTTCGAGCCACTTCCGCTCCTGTCATACCTGATGTTGAATAAACTTGTGAATACTTGCTATAGGCACTACGTACTCTTGACTGTGCATACAACGGTATGATCATTATGATCGCGAAGTAAATTAAATAAAACATCATGAACCTCCATTGAAGTTTTAATTATAGTACTTCTCATTCTATTTTTTTCTGCCACTATTGTCAATGAATAAACCTTACAATCCATATCTTTATTTATTGCATTATCTATTTTTAGAATGCACATTACTTTTTCTTTTTTCTCTCTCTCCTTTATACTTTCTCCATCCAACATAAGTTAATGTGAATAAAATAAGCCCCCCAGTAATTGTCATAAACCAAATGAGAGAGGGTGCAATTTCATCCTTTTTTACTGTGTGAAATATCTTTTGCAAATCCCCTTTAATAATCCCTAATTGCATTTGGCCACCTTTCGTTTTTAACATAACGTTACGAAATTCATCCAAATAAGATAAATGAACATTTACACGCTGTACCTCATTTTCTGGCAAAGCAATCATTAAGCTTGGATAAATAATATTGAATTCATTTAAAAATGTATTTAACGTTTGTTGAAATTGCCCAACATCTTCTTTTTCCATCGCTTTTTCCATTTGAGAAAAGGCATCCATTACTTTTCTTTCTCTTTCCATCCAAAGCGGTTGATATTTCGATACTTGCGCGTCAACAGCAAGTTGTAATGCCAACACATTATCCATTTTAGCTTGCTTACCTAAGCCTTCTTCAGAGAGCGATTGCTGTGCCTTGTCGTAAGCTAAAGAAATAACTCTAACTTGATCTGGTGTTACTTCCTGCTTCTTTTCATTCCCCTTCATTAAAAATTGCTCCGAGAAAAGTTGTAATACTTGTACTGCTTTTTCATCTTCATTACGCTTCACTAACTGTAACGAGTCGTCTAACAACCCTGTTAGTTCATTCCACTCTTCAGCATATATACGTAACGGAAACATTATAATTAGAAATGCTATCAATCCAATTAATGTTCTCTTCATCCCGGTCCCCCCTATAACTACTAGTACAAAATATGTTAATTTGGACAAGAATAGAACAGAACTGAACCGAAAAATATATTATCGTTTTACAAAGAAAAAATTCTCTTTAAGCAGAGAATTTTTTCTTTGACACCCTTTTCTTTTTTACGAAATATCTATATAAGCTGTAACAAAGTATACTACCACCTAAAATGAATAATAAAATAGCACACGCAGCATGCATAAAGAACTCCTCTGGTAGCATTAATATAACTGGATCCGTTTCAATATCAAACATCCAATAATCATTACTGAATAAAAACTTATGGAATAATACAAAGCTCTTTTCAAAATTAATAGCTATTGGTAACATAAGCGCTATCGGAAAAATGATTGTTAAAATCGATCCGTGCAGTAAAAACTTTTCATTTTTCTTTTTTAATAAATAAATTCCGCCTATCACTGCAATCATAATTGTCGCATACATCACATATTGAATCTTTACTAAAATATTTTTAACATCTACAAAATGAATACGGCCATTTGTAGACATATCTAATGTTGGTAAATGTAATGCTCCGTCATAAAACGGGGATAAATATGTAATAAGCACATCGTAATTTCTTTTAATTTCATCCTTCGTCATATCCGCTAAATCAGGAATATTTAAAAAATCAATTTCAAAATAATACAGCCATTTTCCATACACAACTGCCGTTGTTGCGAGTGCAAAAATAGAAAATGCTATGCTATATGAAACAACTAAAGTAATCAATCGATCCAATATTTTTGTACCACTCTTATTTTTCTCCATGTTCTCCCCCTAAAAGTTCTAACCATCATAAAGAAAATTGTTTCCTATGCTCACGTAAGCAACAATAATATGTAATACATAGTACAGCAATGCTTAACCAAAACGTAAAATAACCAATTCCCTCTACAAACAAATGCATAATTCCATATCGCGGCATTTGCCAAAATAAATAATCAATTGCATCGTTATGCAACGTCCACACACCCGCTACTATAAAATGCCATTTTTTTATACGGTAAAATGGAGCATATAAAAAACCTTGCACTGCCATCGCAAAGTGCGAAAGCATTAACATGTAGCCCATAAGGCCAATAGGACCTTTTACGTAAATCATAATTGCGTTTACAACAACAGCCCAAATACCATATTTTATTAAAGTAACAATCGCTAACGCTTCTATTAATCCCCAGTTTCTCTTTGTCAAAAAAGCAATTAAAACAAAGACAAAAAAGAGACTCGCCATAGGACTATCTGGTACAAACGGCCAAAATATAGGTGACGTTTCTTTCAATTGATTTCCGTACCATATAAATCCGTAAATTGTACCTAATATGTTAACAATTAATAAAAATAATAATACCGATCGTTGTCTTAACATTGCATACAAGTACACCAATCTGTATGTCCAACACCTTTCAAGAAAAGTAATTCATTCACTAAATCCTACTCTATTATAACAAACTTCATCCAACTAAATAGAAAAGCTGACTACAAATTTTGTAGTCAGCTTTTTATTATTTTTTATTATACTTTGCAACGAATTCCGAGAGCTTCTTCAGTTCCTCATCCGTACCTTTAAATACACCTTTAGGCATTGAACCTTTTCCCTCTTTCGCAATTTTAGCAATTTCTTCTGGCTTTAAAGTTAAGTTTTGCAGTGCCGGTGCTGCCGCCCCGCCCTGTAAATTGTCACCATGACATGTTAAACAAGTATTTTTTTGCATTAATTTATAGCCATCATCATTTTTATCAACTGGCGCTGTTTTTACAATTGCTCCTTGTTTTTTTGCAGCTTCCCAGTCGTGGTGTGCTACAGATTCCCAAGTTAAAAAGATAATCGAAGCAATTGCTAAAAGCATAAATCCAGTTGCTACAGGACGCTTCAATGGACGTCTTTCTGGACCTCGATCAAGAAATGGAGCTAACAGTAATGCACCAAACGCAATCCCTGGCATAATAAACGCTCCAATTACAGTAAATGAACCAGAAGCATAAGAATACTTTAATAACTGATACAAGAATAAGAAATACCAATCTGGAAGTGGTATATACCCAGCATCTGTTGGATCCGCCATTCTCTCAAGCGGCGACGGATGCGCCACTGTTAAACATAAATAACCGATTAAAAAAACTGCACCAACCATCCATTCTTTTAACAAGAAGTTCGGCCAAAATGCTTCTGTTTTCCCTGGGTATTCAGAATAGTCTTTTGGAATATTTGGTTTCCGAGCTACTGGTACCCGAGAATCTCCTACAAACTTCATCCCTTTGCCGCGATGCATAATCTCCCTCCTTTAGTTCTTTCCCCTTTAATTTAGCAATCTCTTATAGTGGACCGGAAATACCTTGTTTGCGAATCATGATGAAGTGGAAGGCCATTAAACCTAGAAGTGCTGCTGGTAAGAAGAAGACGTGAATAGCAAAGAAGCGAGTTAATGTTTGAGCGCCAACAATTTCGGAATGACCAGCGAGTAATGTTTTAATATAAGGACCAATGAGCGGTGTTTGCTCTGCAATTTGAATCCCTACTTTTGTAGCGAATAAAGCTTTCATATCCCACGGTAATAAATATCCGGTAAAACCAAGACCTAACATAACAAAGAAAATAAGAACACCAACAATCCAGTTTAACTCACGGGGCTTTTTATACGCACCTTGGAAGAAAACTCTGAGTGTATGTAAAAACATCATTACAATTACGAGACTAGCACCCCAGTGGTGCATACCACGAACAATTTGCCCATAAGCAACTTCATTTTGTAGATAGTAAACTGATTCCCAAGCATTTTTAATATCAGGCACATAATACATCGTCAAAAACATTCCAGATAAAATTTGAATTACAGTAACGAAAAAGGTAAGTCCTCCAAAGCAATAGACGAATGCAGAAAAGTGATGTGCCGGGTTTACATGTTCAGGTACTTCATGATCAGCGATATCACGCCATATCGGTGTAATATCTAATCTTTCATCTACCCAATCATAAATTTTATTTAACATCTACTTTGCACCCCCTCTTGGCTTCGCTTTTCCTAGATACAGCGTTCCATCTTTCACTTTAGACTCGTACACATCAAGCGGAGCAAGGGGTGGCGTACCTTTAATGTTAATCCCATCTTTTGTATAACGACCCCCATGACATGGGCAAAAGAATTGATTCGGATGTGCTTTGTCCGAATTCCAGTTAACTGTACATCCTAAATGTTTACATACTGGAGAGAACGCAACAATGTCTCCGCTTTCATCTTTATGAACCCAAGCCGATTTTGGTTCTTCAGACTTGTACCAACCATCAACCTGCTTCACTTTAAAATCGAAACGCTTCGGCTCTGTTGTAATATCCTTTACTTGCGCAACAGCAACCATATCTGTTCCGGCTTCTTTTCTTAACACCGGATCAAGCGCAAATCGCGTCATCGGCATTAAAATACCGGCAGCCATAAAGCCTCCTACCCCTGTGAGTGTGTAATTTAAAAATTGTCTTCTTGACACGCGATGTTCTTTCTCGCTCACGAAAATTTCCCCCCTCTATCAGAAATTGTCCCCTCGTGATAAATTATATAAAAAATAAAAACTAGGACACTATCATGATATAATACGCTCATGCACAGGTCAATATCATACTACTCATAATAATAAGAACTTTCTGTTTATTGTTAGTTTCCCCACTTATCTTCCAACATCACCATTATATTTTTTATATGTGCATGAATAACTTCTCTTTTTGCTTGATCACTAAATTGTTCTAGTGCTAATGAAGGAAACCAAAATAAATCTCCCTGTAACTCTTGTATATCCTCTTTCCATGAAAAATCACTTGTAACATAAGCAATATGCTTAAAACCTTCGCTTCGTAAATGATTTGTCCATTCTTGCAAACGACCTTTTTCATTCTTTTGACTTTCTACTAAATACGTAAACGCAGGCAGTAAAAGCACCCTGCCTTTATACTCTCTTTCCAATTCCATACTCAACAATTCTATAAATTCACCTTGTTCTACAACCATTTTCATTTCTTTTGCTGCCGAAATTGATAAAAGCGGTATTACTCCTGTATCAACATACTCTCTTGCTTGCTCAAACTGTTCCACATCTTTTACAATCCACTTCAAATTCCTTCCCTCCTTCACTTACAAATGACAGAACTTTCACTTTATATATATTAAACCATACTAAAAGAGGTAAAAAAAGAAAAACTACCCAATATAGGTAGTTTTTCTTGATAAAAGTCTGAAATTTGTAAAAAATTATTAATCCAAATAAATTCTATAAAGTCTTTAACTCTGCCGTTAATCTATGAAACGCTTCCTTATCTTGCTTATCTAACGCTTCATCAATTTGTTTCAAAAGGCGTTCTCTCCTAAACGAAAATACACTTTCTTCCAAAAACCTTTCTGCAAGCAAACGATCTTTTTCATTTACTTCAATATGCTTTGGTAGATATGGGTTTTCTTCTAATACAGCTACATAATTCGCATTTTGAAACGATGATTTAAAGTTGAGTTGAATATAAATATCCTCATCTCGATTTAAACGAATATCATGAAACGATTTTTCAGCATCTGTTGTCATAACATTTTGTTTAAAAAAGTGAAACGGTGTGTCTTTCACACAATTCGCTGACATCACTAAGCCACGCGGACAATATTTTGCATGCTCTACGAAGTGGACTTTATGCATTAATTGATCGTGACTCATTAAATAATTCAGAATCCATACACATTCACGCTGTTTCAGTTGGTAATTATTCAAAAACCATTTTACAAAATCCTTCTTCTCGTTTACAGAAACAGGGGTATTCATAGCAATTAAGTCCCTCCTCTGTCTTTCTCTTTTCTTTTTAGATTCAAGAAGCGGCATTCAGTTTCCTTCCAACTTATGAAAAATCCTCTAAATTATATAACAACTCTTCAATATGAATTTGTGTCGGGTCTAGTTGTAATAACTGGGTAAATACTTCTTTCGCCTCTTTTCGCTTTCCTTCTTCCAATAAGAAATAACCGTATTCTTCTAAGAAGTCTGGATGATTCTTAAAAGAAGTATATGCACTTTCATAGTGTTTTAATGCATCCGAATACATTTCTAATTGTTTTTTTGCATACGCAAGGTCCCAAAGTAGTTGTGTATCTGGTTCTCCACTATCAATAGCACGCTCTACAATTGCAATTAACTCTTCGTACTTTTCTTGTTCTTTTAAGATATACGCATATTTTAATATTGCGCCTAAATGTCCTGGATCTAACTCAAGCGCTTTTTGAAGAACTTCCTCTGCTTCTACTATTTTTCCTAATTTCGCCGCAATGTTCGCTAACTCTACATAAAACGGAACTGAAAGCTCATCTACTTTAATTCCTTCATGAAGCGTTTCATAGCTTTCTTGAAGCATCCCTTCTTTTTCATAGCTTTTCGCTAAATACATGTACAGTGATGCGTACTCAGGGTCTAATTCTTTTAGTTCTTGCCAAGCACCAATTGCTCTCTGATATTCTTCACCTTGGTATAATGTGAAGGCATATCCAAATAATGAGTGAATATCTTTTTGTTCCTCTAGGCCTGCTTCATAATAAGAAATTGCCTCTTCCCAGTTTCCGATTGCACTTAACGTTTCTGCGAGACGAAGTGCGATCACAACACCACCCATTACTTTATGTTCCGCTAATAGCGATTCATAATAAGTAATTGCCTTTTGTTCTTCACCTTTACTACTATATAATTCTGCTAACCCAAACGTAATAACAGGTTCATCAGGCATCATTTCTTTCGCCTTTAATAGTTTTTGCTCTGCTACATCATCAAAACCTTGCATTTGGAATAAATCTGCAACAAGTAATAAAGATTGAACATATAAATCGTCATTTTCTGGAATATCATGAAGTACTTCAATCGCTTCATCTTCTTTATCTAGATCAATATATAATTCTGCTAAAAATACAGTGAATTCACTTTCTTCCGGATACAGTAAACGTAAGTCTTCAGTAATCGCTAATGCCTCATCTGTAAATCCAAGTGTATGATAGTAACGAGCGATATCATACTTCTCTTCATCATTTGCAATTTTTAATTGTTCTTTTAATAATTGTAACCCTTTTTCCGCTTCACCATTTTCAATATATGAAACAGCTTGTTCAAACTTTTGCATAAACGTCTCCTTTAATTCTAAAAAATATTCTCTTCTGTTCATTTATCATAAGCAACTCACTGTTAGAACGCAACCTTTAGAATGAGCATGCTTCTTCTTATACTTCTTCTTACAGAATAGGTAATTGTTCAAAAGGTTCGGATATGACACCGATACCTTATCATCATCTTCTATTGTACCGCTTTCTTTTATGACCGTGCAAATAACTTCTCTCACTAATTATCAAGCTATACAAACCGTGATTTACAGAACAACTTAAATACCAGACTTCAATCTTTATTTTTAATACGATAAAAAAAGCTCCTATAATAGGAGCCTTCACAATCTCTTAAGAATATGTTTCTTCTTTCTGTACTTGCTCATTTACAAGCTCTTTCAGCAACTCTATAATTTCATCATTTTCTTCTTTCAAACCGACAGTAATACGAATACCATCATCGATACCAAATGCAGCACCAGAACGAACGATATATCCTTTTTTCATTAATCGTTCGAAAGCTTCATTACCCGGTATACCAAGTTTTAAGAAAATGAAATTTGTTTGAGATGGATAATAGAATACGTTATATTCTTTACAAAATGCATAATACTGATTTAGACCTTCAGCATTCTTTTGCACACAATCTTGTAAAAAGGCTTGATCTTCTAATGCAGCGAGTGCTACAGATTGCGCTACAGTTGATGTATTGAATGGTAACCTCGCTACTTCTAGCTGTCCGATTAACTTCGCATCCCCAATCGCATATCCGATACGAAAAGCAGCTAAACCATATGCTTTTGAAAACGTGCGTAAAACCATAAGATTTTCATACTTTTCAAGAAGTGGTAATGTTTGCGGATAGTCTTCTGCGTCCGCGTATTCATAATATGCTTCGTCCATAATAACGAGAGCCGACTTAGGAACTGATTCTAAAAATGAAAGTAATTTTTGTTTCTCAACATATGTACCTGTCGGATTATTCGGATTACAAATCCATACAATTTTCGTTTTATCATCTACTTGCTCTAGCATTGCATCTAAATCGTGAATACCGTCTTTAAGTGATACTTCACGAACTTCTGCTCCTTCAATAACAGCATGGTGATGATATTGTGAAAACGTAGGATTCGCCATTACAACGTTTGTTCCTTCATGTAGTAACGCTCGGCTAATCATTTGAATGACTTCATCTAATCCACTACCAAATAGTAGTTGTTCTGCTTTTACACCTAAATGTTCCGCTACTTTTGTCCGAAGTTCGAAGGCATAACCATCTGGATAAAGGGCATATTGGCTCGCTAAAGAAGTTAATGCTTCTGTCACACGCGCTGAGCAACCGAATGGATTTTCGTTCGATGCTAATTTCACAATTTTTGATAATCCATATTCCCTTTTTACTTCTTCAATGTTTTTCCCAGGCACATACGCTCTCAAAGTTAACAATTGCTCTTTCACTCTCATTTTTCTTCCCCCAGTCATTTCATTCAATTTGATTACAATACAGTTATAGCCCCTTACTGTAATCTTTTATCATAACCGTCACTATTACGAGAATACCTCTAAATGAGCACTTCACAGCACTTCGCTATCATTTTAAACCATATCTTTTTGAAATGCCTCTAACGCAATATGAACAGTCTCATCTGAAATAGATACGACATTCACTACCCCATATTCCTGCATAAGCACCATATGAATTGCTCCTGCATTTGCTTTCTTATCTTGTTTCATCAATTGAACGAGGCGCTCTACATTCAAATCTCTTGGCATTTTTGGATAGCCGTATTTCAAGAACCACTGCTTTATATCTTCATAAGCAAGATTAACCTTGTACACTTGCTCACTTAAAAATATGGCGAATAACATTCCAACTGCTACGCCGTCACCGTGAGTAATATTTCCATACCCTAGCTCTTTTTCAAGAGCATGTCCTAACGTATGTCCAAAGTTCAAATGGGCACGTACACCCTTCTCTGTTTCATCTTGTGATACAACATTTGCCTTTACAGGAATCGCCTTCGTTAATATATGAATTAACTTCTCATCACGAAGATCCGCTAATGTCTGTACTTCTTCTTTTAACCAATGATATAGCTCCACATCACCAATAAGAGCATGCTTTATCACCTCTGCATAACCTGAACGCCACTCTTTTTCAGGAAGAGACTGTAAAAACGGTGTATGATATACAACTGCTTCTGGCTGATGGAATGCACCAATCATATTTTTACCTAACGGATGATTAATTGCTACTTTCCCACCTACTGCGCTATCGTGCGCTAATAAAGTCGTCGGAACCTGCACAAAGCGAATACCACGCATAAACGACGCAGCAACAAAACCAGCTAAATCTCCAATCATTCCGCCTCCAAGTGCAAGAATTAAAGAATTTCTATCCAATTTATTTTCAAGAGCTGACGTATGAGCCGCATAGAAATTTTCGAAAGACTTCTCTTTTTCGCCACTTGGTACAACAAACGAAAACACGTCCTGCTCTACTTGTAATGCATCGATAACTGTCTGTAAATGTAGTGATGCAACAGATTCATCTGAAATGATCATTACGTTAGATACCGCTGGCTGCATATTTTGAACGATCGTTGTTAAGTATGACAACGCTTCTTTACCAACATGTACATCATATTCTTTTGATTTCGTTTGAATATGTATGTTTCCCATTAAAATCCCCTCGCATATTCATTATGTTTCTCAATATTTTCACGAATTAGTTCCATACGATCTAATCCGAATTGTTCTATTAAAGCTGTCGCTAATTCCCAAGCCACAACCGCTTCTGCAACGACACTAGCTGCTGGCACTGCACAACTATCTGAACGTTCAATGCTCGCTGTAAAAGGCTCTTTCGTACCAATATCTACACTTTGAAGAGGTTTATAAAGTGTAGGTATCGGTTTCATCACACCGCGCACAACAATTGGCATTCCAGTCGTCATACCGCCTTCTAATCCACCTGCATTATTTGTTCTTCGTGTATACCCATGCTCCTCATTCCACAGAATTTCATCATGAACTTCACTTCCCGGTCTATGTGCTGCTTCAAAACCAATTCCAATCTCGACACCTTTAAAAGCATTAATACTCATAATTGCAGCTGCTAATTTCGCATCCAGTTTTCGATCATAATGTACGTAGCTACCTACTCCAATTGGCATTCCTTCCACAATTACTTCAACAATTCCACCGATTGAATCACCATTTGCTTTCGCATCATCAATTGCTTTCATCATTTGGTTACCAGCTTCGTCATCTAAGCAACGTACAGGAGATACTTCTGTAATACTCTTTAACTCTTCAATTGAATTATACGTAACCTTCTTAGCTTGTACACCGCCAATTTCAATTACATGGCCCGCCACTTTAATACCAAGTTCTGCTAACACCTTTTTAGCAACCGCACCCGCAGCAACACGCACCGTCGTTTCGCGCGCTGACGAACGTTCCAGTACATTTCTCATATCTCTATGACCATATTTAATCGCACCATTTAAATCAGCATGTCCAGGCCTTGGTTTTGTCACTTTCCTTTTCATTTCTTTTTCTTCCTGCTCAGTTAAAGGCTCTGCCCCCATAACTTTTGTCCAATGTGCAAAATCACGATTTTCAACAACGAGCGTAATAGGTGAACCTAATGTTTCTCCATGCCTAACACCACTTACAATTTGCGCTTGATCCGTTTCAATTTGCATGCGTCTACCACGCCCATATCCCTTTTGCCTTCTAGCTAACTCTTCGTTTATATCATCCGCTACTAAAGACAATCCTGCTGGAACACCTTCTATAATCGTTGTAAGTTGCGGACCATGAGATTCACCAGCTGTAATATATCGCATACGTTATTCCTCTTTTCGTATATGTATTTATCTCACTATATTAAGCAATAATATTAACTTTTATCATTCTAAAAATATTAAAGAAATTATATCATAAATCGACCATTTTCTTATTCTATATTTCCGATAGGTCTAATTTAAATATCAATATATCATAACAGCTCAAACTTCGTAACTAATTGAAAATAAAAAAAGTGCAAGAAGAATACCCCTATTCTCCTTGCACTTTTTACTATTATCACAGTGATTAAAGCGTTTACAAATTATTTCAAAATAATTAGTAAATCCATTCATTCATTAATTTTGAGTAGTCAACTAATTCTTCTTCTTTAAAGAAAATAGCAATCTCGCGCTCTGCGCTTTCTAAAGAATCAGAACCATGGATAATGTTTTTCGCAACAGTTACACCGAAATCTCCACGAATTGTTCCAGGAGCTGCTTCATGTGGTCTTGTTTTACCCATCATGTTACGTGCTGTATCTACTACACCTTCACCTTGCCATACCATTGCGAATACAGGTCCAGATGTAATAAAGTCTACTAACTCACCAAAGAAAGGTTTTTCTTTATGCTCAGCGTAGTGTTGTCCAGCAATTTCCGGAGTGACTTGCATTAATTTTGCACCAACTAATTGAAAGCCCTTTTTCTCAAAACGAGCTACAATTTCCCCAATGAAGGCACGTTGTACACCGTCTGGTTTTACCATTAGAAATGTTTTTTCCATAAAAAATCTCTCCACTTCTGAATTATGTATGTAATTGTATATCCCCACACACATATTATCACCCTTATCACAATTGTGCAATAGTTTTGAAATAGAGAGATTATTTTATTTTTTAGAATAAACATTAAAATTTTCGTTTTCCAATATACTTTGCTACATTTTGCAATGCATACTTCGCCTGTCCACGAGGGAGTGGTTTTATTATTTCTAAAGCTTTATGTAAATACCGTTCACTAAACGCAAATGCTTTATCGATCGCTGTACTATTTTTTACAGCATCAATAATTTCTTGCATTTCACTTGCTGTTGTATTTTCATGTACAGATGTGATTTTCTTACGAAGTACTGGATCTTCCATCGCATATAAAGCAGGGAGCGTAATGTTTCCTTGTAATAAATCTCCACCAGCAGGTTTTCCAAGTTTCTCTTCCGTGGAAACGAAGTCTAAAATGTCATCAATAATTTGATAAGACATTCCTACAAAATACCCATACCAAAATAGACGATTTACTGTATCACGATTAGCACCAGCAGCAATCGCTCCCAATTGGCAACTCGCGGCAATTAATAATGCTGTTTTTCGCTTTATTCTTCTTAAATACGTTCTTAAATTTTGGTCATAATTGTATTTATCTTTAATTTGTTCAATTTCACCTTTACAGACTTCTAAAATAGTATGTGATAACGCTTGATGCGCCTCTGGGATTTCGATATTTGTTATACATTCAAGAGACTTAGCGAACAAATAGTCCCCTGTATACATCGCAATACGATCTCCCCATTTCGCATTCACAGTCGCACTGCCGCGTCGTAAAAATGCAGCATCAATAACATCATCGTGAACAAGAGAAGCCATATGAATAAGCTCTAACGCAACAGCAACATGCTTAATCGCATCTAACTTATAATCTCCAAATTTCCCTGCAAGCAACACAAATACGGGACGAATTCGCTTCCCACCAGCTTCAATAAGTTGTAATGCTGCCTCTTCTACTAATGGCTGTTCAGAAGCAACTGTCTTTTTTAATTCTTTTTCTATCACATTAATATCCGATCGTAAAAAAGAGTACATAAGTTGTAACTTCATATTGTTCACCTTAACCTAAAACTTCTTTTTTCTATTTTGATTCTGGTTTAATACCTAAATGCATCGCTGCTACCCCAAAAGTAAATGGTTTCACTTGCACACGTTCAAGTCCAGCTTGCTCAAACATTTGGGCCAATTCTTTCATCCCTGGGAATGCACTAGCAGATTCTTGAAGCCATGAATATTCTTTATAACTTTTCGCAAACATCTTTCCAAATAACGGCATGATATATTTAAAGTATAAAATATACCCTTGTCGAAAACCAATCATTGTTGGTTGAGATGTTTCTAAACAGATTACTTTTCCACCTGGTTTTACTACACGCGTCATTTCCTTTAATACGTGCATATAATCCGGTACGTTACGTAAACCAAACCCAATCGTTACATAATCAAACGTATTATCTTCAAACGGAAGCTCCATTGCATTCCCATGTAGAAGTTCTACTTGTTTTAATTGTAACGCCTCTACCTTTTGCTTACCGACAGATAACATATTTTCACTGAAGTCTAAGCCAACAACCTTTCCTTGCTCACCTACCGCTCCAGCTAGCGCAATTGTCCAATCTGCGGTTCCGCAGCATACATCAAGCGCTTTACTGCCAGGTTGTACATCCATAATTCGCATCGTTTCTTTACGCCACGCTTTATGTCTTTGAAAACTAATTACAGAATTCATCACATCGTATTTATCAGAAATCTTTTCAAATACGTCATGTACTCTTTCTTCTTTTGATTGTTGCATGCTCGTACCTTCTTCCAATGTAAAATTGCTTATGTCTTCTATTTATCCCTTAACACAGAATTTATTTCATTTATGTCTATGTGATTTTCTAAAAATTGTTTTTCTTTCTTTCTCAATTCCATCATCCAACCATTAATCACTACTTCTGCTTTATCCCCTAAAGCATCTTGCATCGCTTGAAAAACAGGTGAATGTTGTTTATCAGCATACAATTGAATTTCTTTTTGAAGGCGATTTCCACCTAATACGTATGTGATAAATGGCTTCCAATGTGATAAATGAAAATGATCACATGTTTTTTGAAGGAGCGCAGACTCAATCGTTACTACGCTTTTCATTATGTCACCCGTCGTTTCATGCGCTTTTTGGTATAACATAATTTTGTGTTCATTTATCTCTTTAATTCCTTCAGCAAGTGCACGAATTAAAACAATATCACGATTCATAGACAATAAATAATAATATAGTCCACTATAGTAATCGCCTGCAAGTACTGTTAATTGACGACATTTATGCGATTCAATCGCTTCCTCGCCTGCTTTATTTGATACCCTTTCATGCGTATCAAGCGCAATTTGCACAAGCATAATTGTTACTACGTAATGCTCAATTTGTTCTATATGTAAGTTTGCACTCTTTAAAGCACCATATAACAATGCTATCTTTTCTTCATCAATAAATGGTTCTTCAATATAGTTTATAAAATAAGGATGGCGTAATTTCTCCATCAATTTCTCTTTTATACCCGCATACCCTCCGTAGATGTCACACACAAAAAATCACCCTTGTTTTCTAATTCATAAAACTTATTATAACACATACACTCTATTTTCTATAACCAAAACTTGGCTACACCTACCATTCATGTAAGCAATCTTTCTAACCTCACTCTGTCTAGCTAAAACTATATCATTTATTTACTAAAAAAAAAAAGAAAAGCAGTTTCCCGCTTTTCTTTACTTCGTTTTAATAAACGATAAAATTTCACTGCGCGCTGCAGCATCATTTTCAAGCACACCACGAACTGCTGTCGTTACTGTTTTCGCACCTGGTTTTTTCACACCACGCATCGTCATACACATATGTTCTGCTTCTACTACTACCATTACACCATGCGGCTCTAGTACTTCCATAATAGAGTTCGCTACTGTTGATGTAATACGTTCTTGCAGTTGTGGACGACGTGCAATTGTATCTACAGTACGAGCTAATTTACTTAACCCTGTCACCTTTCCGCCTTGCGGAATATATGCAACGTGAGCAACTCCATAGAATGGAACTAAATGATGCTCACACATCGAATAAAATGGTATATCTTTTACTAGTACAAGCTCTTCGTGATCTTCTCCGAATACTTTATGCAAATGCTCTTTCGGATCTTCATGCATACCTGCGAACACTTCTGCGTACATTTTTGCAACACGCTTTGGTGTATCAAGTACTCCCTCACGATTTGGGTCATCCCCAATCGCCTCTAAAATAAGGCGTACTGCATGTTCAATTTGTTCTAAATTAACTTTTGCCATCCGCTAGCCCTCCCGAAAACCTAAAAGTGATACGAACACATTCTAGCATATTTATGTTTTTAAAAGCAAAAAGAAGAGTTCCCAAAAAGGAAACTCTTCTTCCCTGTTAATATGTAAGGATTATTTAACCGCATCTTTTAACGCTTTACCAGGTTTGAATGCAGGTACTTTACTTGCAGCGATTTCAATCTCCTCACCTGTTTGTGGGTTACGACCTTTACGAGCCGCACGCTCACGAACTTCGAAGTTACCGAATCCGATCAGTTGTACTTTATCACCTTGTTTTAAAGCTTCTAAGATAGAATCAAAAACAGCGTCTACTGCTTTTGTTGCGTCCTTTTTAGAAAGGGAACTTGCTTCTGCAACAGCATTGATTAAATCTGTCTTGTTCATGCCATTCACCTCCTCCCAAAGATAAGACTGTATAATGATCATAAAATGAGTCTTACTTTCATTTGTAGGCAATTTTTACAAATTCTATACTACAAAGATGTAGATAAATCATTATCAACGCCTATATTATACGATTCTCCCTTATAATTCAATATTTTTAAGGAAATTGTTACTCTGAAAATGTGAAAATCTGATGAAACTTGACAATTTACAACAATGTATTAGATAATGACTGTTTATTTTTCTATTTTATAATCGAAAAAACAAAAAATCCCTCTACAATGAGAGGGATTTTTCTTATAGTATAATCGCAATTAATCCGCCAGATCCTTCATTAATAATTCTTTCTAGCGTTTCTTTTAATTTATATCTAGCATTTTCTGGCATTAAAGATAATTTCGCCTGAATTCCTTCTCGAACAATCGAGCTAAGCGAACGTCCAAATATATCAGAATTCCAAATTGATAACGGGTCATCTTCAAAATCTTGCATTAAATAACGAACTAATTCTTCACTTTGCTTTTCAGTACCAATGATCGGCTCAAACGTTGACTCTACATCTACTTTAATCATATGAATAGATGGCGCTACCGCTTTTAACTTCACACCAAACCTTGAACCGTGACGAATAATTTCTGGCTCATCTAAGCTCATATCCGCTAGTGCAGGCGCTGCTACACCATATCCTGTTTGCTTAACCATACGCAGTGCATCCGCCACCTGATCGTATTCTATTTTCGCATGAGATAAATCGAGCATAAGCTTCAATAAATGATCTTTCCCTCGAATTTCTACTCCTACTACTTCTTTTAAAATCTGATCATATAATTCATCTGGCGCATATAAATCAATCTCCGCCACACCTTGCCCCATATCAATGCCAGCTAGGCTCGCTCGATCAATAAATTCATATTGACTAAACTGCCAAACAACGCGATCAACATCACGAAGACGTTTTATATCCTTCACAGTTTCTTGAACTGCTTCTTGATAACTTCGACGCAACCAGTGCCCTTCATTTAGCACCATTACCCAGCTCGGAAGGTTCACATTCACTTCTAATACAGGGAATTCAAATAGCGCTTCACGAAGTACATTATATACATCTGTTTCTCTTAAACTCTCCACACTCATTGCAATAACCGGGATATCATATTCTTCTGATAAACTTTGGCGTAATTGCTCTGTATCTGGATGATACGGCTGTACCGTATTAATTATCATAATGAAAGGTTTCCCTACTTCTTTCAACTCATTTACAACGCGTTCTTCTGCCTCTATATAATCTCTTCTTGGAATTTCACCAATTGTTCCATCTGTTGTAATTACAACACCAATTGTTGAATGTTCTTGAATTACTTTACGCGTGCCGATTTCTGCAGCTTCATGGAATGGAATAGGTTCTTCATACCAAGGGGTATTAATCATGCGCGGGCCATTCTCATCTTCATAGCCCTTCGCTCCTGGAACCGTATATCCAACACAATCTACTAATCGAATGTTCACTTCAAGCCCTTCATCTACTTCGATAGAAACCGCTTGGTTTGGAACAAACTTCGGTTCCGTCGTCATAATTGTACGACCAGCAGCACTTTGAGGCAATTCATCCTGCGCTCTTTGACGGTCAGACTCATTCTCAATATTTGGAATAACCACAAGTTCCATAAATTTTTTAATGAATGTTGATTTCCCTGTTCGAACAGCTCCTACAACTCCAAAATAAATATCACCGCCTGTTCGTTCTGCAATATCTTTAAAAATATCTACCTTTTCCAAGTGATTCCCTCCCTCAAAATTTTTGGGAATAATTCCGCGTTTATAGTCAACTAATACCTTCTCTAACGTTGCCTATAATATCTGATATAATATAATGGTATTCTAGAAGTTCGGACAATATATCATATAATTTTGTCCAATTTCATATGACTATTAAAAAATATCTTTTGTTTGCATCGTAAGTTGTATAACATAAAAAACCTTTCTTCTAGAACTTATTCACTAAAAGAAAGGTTCATGACTTATCATTTTAAAAAAATTGGTTCTCCGTCCTTTACTGTGTACGGTAAGGAATAAGCTGGTACAAACGGGGAAGCTTTCAAAAGTATATTCCGAATATCTTCTCCCTCCGTAAACTGCCCTTCATTTTTTTTCAAAGCGTCATATAAGTCGATTCTATAATCAACAAAAACTTCTCCTTTTTCATTAATTACAAAAGGAAGTCCCTTACCAGAATATGGGCTTGTCACTTGTGGCACATCTTTATATCCTAGTTTTTTGAAATCCAGTTCATATACACCATCTGAAATTACTTTTTTAAAAGGTGGATATTGATGTTCATCACGATACATCCTAAGCTTTAAAGATAGTTCCTGAACTTGTTCAGCCATCCTAACATCAATTAATTTTACTGTTGGATTTGTTTCAACGTCTATTAATACGTATTGATATACCCCTCCACTTTCATACGCATTCCCCGGTGCTTCTTGTATGTAGCGCGGAGCAATCTGTTGAAAATCAATTGGATACTTTTGATAAATAGGTGTACTCATATCCCTCGTCTTAATTGGCAATATCCCATCATTTTGCTCCTTAAATGTCACAACAGCTTTTTGAACAACCTGTAGCTGATCTTCATAAGGAACCGCATTTTGTTTCATATTTTCTTTCGGATACAGACACCCCGTTAAAAGGCTCATACAACAAAATATTAAAATAATATGGACTTTTTTCACTAGCAATCACCTTTTCATACTAATATAACTTGCTCGTATGTAGTATTTTCGAGACCATTCCAATTACTGCTGTACAGGTCCACTAAATACAACAAGAAAAATAACAATTCCTGACACAATCATAAGGGTGTACGCTACTAATGCTGTAATCCCTTTCAAAAATTTATTCTTTATTTTATGTCTACTTAATAAAATGAAACTTACTGCAAAAAACATAAATCCAATTGCTCCTAAAGCCAACCACATTTTCATAAGCCCTTCTGACATATACACACCCCTTTTTATTAATCTATTTTTATACTATTTTAACAAATTAAAATCTTTAAACAAATACAAAAAGAACATTTTACTACAAATTGCGAATATGTAACTTTAATCAATAGGTTTTTCAGTATTTTTCACCAATCTAGATAAAAATAAAACCGAAGCGAATGTATCTCTCGCTTCGGTTGACCAAATATGCCCAAAAACAGCTCTATTCCCATTCTTTCATGGCTATCATATGCAATCTACAAACTCTTTGTTTCTCATAATTTATTTTTTAAACATTTTGCTTAACGAGCCAAAATCTGCTGGCATATTATTATTAATAATCGCTTTTACAATTTGATCCTCTTGCTCTTTCGGCACTTCACGTCCCGCCATAAGAGCCACTTGATGAATCAATTGACGAAGTACAGTTTCATCACGTAAATTCGCATTTTGCACGGATGATGCTAATTTAAAAATATCCTCTTTATTTACTTTCGCTTCCTTCTCAATATTATTAAAAATGTTATTATCCATTCTTTTCACCCTCTCCTCAAGTTACTCTTCATCCTATGCAAAAATAAAAAAATGGTGAAAAGACCCATAAAATAAAAAAGCGACAGAAGTACAAATGTACTTCTGTCGCTTTTCTTTACAGTAAATCAGGTATAGCTTCTACTTCATGTTTTCGAACACGTCCCATCAATGAACCTACCGCATCTTTTACGTTATTCCCATTGAACAGCACGTCATATAAAGCAGCTGTAATCGGCATTTCAACTTCCATTTTCTCTGCCAATTCATGAGCAGCTTTCGTTGTTCTTACACCTTCTACAACCATACCCATGCTTTCTAACACTTCTTCTAGAGAGTGTCCTTTTCCAAGCATATTTCCAGCGCGCCAATTTCGGCTATGAACACTTGTACAAGTTACAATTAAGTCTCCCATACCAGTTAGACCAGCAAACGTTAACGGATTTCCGCCCATTTTTCTTCCTAAACGAGCAATCTCTGTTAAACCACGTGTCATCAATGCCGCCTTTGCATTATCACCTAATCCAAGACCATCAGTTATACCAGCAGCTAATGCGATAATATTTTTTAGCGCACCACCAAGTTCAACTCCAACGATATCTGGATTTGTGTATACACGGAAATAACTATTCATAAATAAATCTTGTACTTCCTCAGCCGCTTCCATACGCTTTGCTGCAGACGTAACTGTTGTCGCTTGTCGTAAACCAACTTCTTCAGCATGACTCGGTCCAGACAGTACAACAACATCTTTAATTAAGTTCTCTGGAATTTCTTCCTCGATCACTTCCGAAATACGTTTTGACGTACCAGGTTCAATCCCTTTACTCGCATGAATCCAAGTAATCGGTTCTGTAACAATTTCTTTCATCTCTTGTAATACATCTCTGTACGCTTTCGTCGGTACTACTAGCAGTACTGTATTTACATCTACTAATGCTTCTTCTAAAGAAGAGTAGGCTACGATTGTGCTTGGCAATGTAATGCCTGGGAGATATCGACTATTCTCATGTTTCGTATTCATTTCATCCATAAGTTCTGGGCGATTTCCCCAAATACGTACATCATGTCCATTGTCAGCTAATACCATCGCTAACGCTGTTCCCCAGCTACCTGCTCCTACTACTGTGATTTTTGTCATAAAATCACATCCTCTCCATTAGTCTCTTGCTCGAGCAATAATGTGAATCGGCGTTCCTACAAAACCGAACGCTTCACGTAAACGATTCTTTAAGAAGCGCTCATATGAAAAGTGCATTAATTCTGTATCGTTTACAAACACAACAAATGTCGGTGGTTTTACCGCAACCTGTGTCGCATAGAAGATTTTCAGACGGCTACCATTATGAGTCGGTGTTGGATTCATCGCTACCGCATCCATAATTACATCGTTTAATACGTTTGTTTGTACACGGATACTATGGCTTTCATTTACCTCATTGATAACCGGTAATAACGTTTGTGTACGTTTTTTCGTTTTTGCAGATAAGAATACAATCGGTGCATAATCCAAGAATTGGAAATGAGCACGAATGTTTTCTTCAAATGCCTTCATTGTTTTTTCATCTTTTTTCACTGCATCCCATTTGTTTACAACGATAATAACAGCTCGTCCTGAATCATGAGCATATCCAGCGATTTTTTTATCTTGCTCAATAATTCCTTCTTCTCCGTCTAAAACAACTAAAACAACGTCAGAACGTTCAATCGCTCTAAGTGCACGAAGTACACTATACTTTTCTGTACTTTCATATACTTTTCCTTTTTTACGCATACCAGCTGTATCGATGATTACATAATCTTGATCATCTTTACTATATGGTGTATCGACAGCATCACGCGTCGTTCCTGCGATATTACTTACAATTACACGTTCTTGACCAAGAAGTGCATTTACAAGCGATGATTTCCCTACGTTTGGACGTCCAATTAAAGAGAAACGGATTGTTTCATCGTCATACGCTTCTTCTTCAATCTTCGGAAAATGATTTGCAGCTTCATCTAACAAATCACCAAGTCCTAAACCGTGTGTACCTGAAATCGGGAATGGCTCGCCAAATCCTAATGAATAAAAATCATAAATATCACTACGCATTTCTGGATTATCAACCTTATTTACCGCAAGTACAATTGGTTTTTTAGAACGATACAAAATTTTAGCAACTTCTTCATCCGCTGCAGTTACACCATCGCGACCATTCGTCATAAAAATGATAACATCTGCTTCATCAATCGCAACTTCCGCCTGTTGACGAATTTGTGTCAAGAACGGCTCGTCTCCAATATCAATTCCACCTGTATCAATAATGTTAAACTCATGATTTAACCATTCTCCCGCACTATAAATACGGTCTCGAGTTATACCTGGTATATCTTCTACGATTGAAACTCTTTCTCCAACTATTCTATTGAAAATAGTAGATTTTCCTACGTTCGGGCGGCCTACTATTGCTATTACTGGTTTCGGCATATACTTTCATCCTTTCAACTTGCTTCTGTTTATTATGTAAAAAACCCTTCTTTGTGCAAGAAGGGATTTGCATTCCAGAATATTTCTCAACGTATCAAAACACCTCACATTATAACACACGTTCCTAATGTTTCACAATAATATATACATTCTCTTGTAAGCGATGCGCAATACCATCTAAAATTGCTTCTAAATTATTTGCAACAAATTCTAGTTCCTCCGTCGACTCACAAACAAATAAAGGAGCACCACCTGCAAATTTTTCTGGCGCTGTTGTAATAACTGCCAAGATAACACTTTCTAACATCATCTCTTATCTCCCCTTCCTTTCGGGGCTTCCGATGACATATGGACAGCACTTTCTAACGTTGGTACATTTCCTATGACACTTATCGCTTTCTCTGCATCTTGATCTTGCGGTAAGACAAAAATTCCAACCCTGCCATCCTCTAAATCACGCTTTGCTAACGGTACAAGCGCTGGCGTACCAGAATCTCTATAAATCCCTAACGCCACCGAAACATCGTGTAAAACAGCTTGTCGTTGCCCTAAATTTGAGATTGTCACCATCGCATCAATTGATTTCGGTTTTAAAATAAACCCCATGCCATATTTCATAATCTCTTCTTGCCTCGCCGGCAATCCAATATTCATAATATAAATATTATCAATATACAGTCCTGCCCCTTCAAAACGAAGCGGAACGTGCTCAATTTCAACAAGATCATGTAGCCTTTTTCCAGACATTAATTTTTTCGCAATAAAAAATGCGATTATAGCCATCATTACTCCAGCAATCCATGAACGGAACCCTATATACGCAAACGTCGTTGCAAACGACGTTAACATCGCCAAATAGTTGCGACTTTCAAAAACTAATGCAATTCCTTCAATATATGTATTTCCACGCGGTACGAGCTCATATCCATCTAATTGTTGAAGCGTATTTCTTTCCATATTACGTACATCACGAAATTGCGTTGCTGCTAATGTAAGAAATGTAATGGCAGAAAAATCTTTTTTCAAAATAGACGGGATTGCAATCGCTCCTAAAGCTGCTGCAATTAACCCCATTGCGATATGAATAATTTTCCCATGCAGCCTCGTCGGATATTGCCGCGTATCCGTCCGAAGCATTAACACCCTTGTAACTGTCCCCGCTATTACGCCGCATAAAATGGCTGGTGTATATTCAGTCATGTATTACCCTCGCCTTTCTTTTACGTGTTTTTCTCTTAAACTGTTCCATGTATACTGATGCTTTTGCAATCCAAAACAATACTGCCATGAATAATGTAGAAACGGCGACGATATCAAAAAATGCTAAACTACCGTAATCATATGGAAAATTCAATTTCCGAAAAATAAATGTCACTAGCAACTCTCCTTGTAACATCCCTACATATAGGGAACATAATCGTAGTATGCGATCCCCATGCAATAACACCGATGCATACACAAGAGCACTACTTAGCAGAAAAACTCTATCCACCACAATCCAAATCGGATCATATATCTCTAACAGATGAAAACTTGTATATAACATTGCAATAATAAGCGCCGAAAGTAAGCTATATAATTTTTTCCAAACAGAATATAGCGTGATTCCTATAAAAGAAATAATACAAAGTAAAAGAGCATTTACTGATACCATGAATGAGGCAATCGTTACATGTAACGGAGAGCAAATTATAAAAATCAGTATACAAGCGCCTAACTTCCACCGAATATGGTCCTTTTTCATAAAAAAGGTTACGACAATCCACCCTATCCAAGCTATAAAATAAAAAGTACTTCCATCCATCAACTTCACCTCCTATGTTTTCCATTATGGGAACTTTTTATGAAAGTTAATCCACTTTATTTACGCATAGTTTTTTCTTATAACAGCAACACTTTTAACAAGGAGGTGTTATTCATTATGGGTAAAGATCGCCAAGAACGAAAACTGCGAGAATCACGCCGCGTTGAATCTGATCGTAATCAATCACTACAATATCCAGGCGCAACTGGACTTGATACACCAGAGCAAGCTCGAAAACAAAACCAGCACTAATGAATACAAAAAGACGGTTTCGATATTGTACGAAACCGTCTTTTACATAATCATTTTAATGTTTTTTATTTATATTGAAATAATATTTTGTATACTATATCCTCCTATCACTTCTTTTTACCTCCACCTATTTCCCTTAGAAAATCAAGCCCTCTCCAAAAATCTAGTAACTAATCATCTTCATTTTTTAACCTTTTTTCAATTACAACTTTTATAAAATACCAATTCCATTTTTTATTACGAGAAAGAAAACAAAACAAAAAAATCAACCGAACGGTTGATTTTTTATCTCCTACTATAATGCGCAGTATCAATACCACGCTGCATTAACCAATGATATGTTTCACCTTTTACAACAAGAGGTACAGATTGCAACTCTTCTATCGTCTTCGCACCGAGAGCTGCCATAATAAATTTCAAATCTGTATGCAGAAACTCAATTTCATCCACTAATTTCTCGATACCATCTTCCATTAAAATACGTAAAAAGTAACCAGCAAATGCAGTTGTATTCGCCCCTAATGCGATTGCTTTCGCTACGTCAAGCGCTGTTTGTATACCCCCAGATGCAATAAAAGAGAGGTTATTATTTGTAGAGGTTGCTTCAATAATCGAGGTTGCTGTTTGTATGCCCCAGTTATTAAAATAAGAAAGCATTCGCTGTCTTCTTTCATTTTCAACAGCAGCAAAATTCGTACCACCTTGTCCACCAATATCAATTGCTGCTACACCTACGTTTGCTAACTGTTGTACCGTTTCCTTACTCATCCCAAATCCAACTTCTTTTACAATGACAGGAACTTTACTATTTAAAACAATTTTCTCGATTCGCTGAAGTACACCAGTAAAGTCACGGTCTCCTTCTGGCATCGTTAACTCTTGTATGACATTTAAATGAATTTGCAATGCATTCGCTTCAATCATATCAACGGCACGCTCCGCCTGCTCGATAGTTGCCTCACTACCTAAATTAGCAAAGAAAATACCATTTGGGTTTACCTTTCTGATCACCTTATAAGAAGCAGCCTCACTTTCATCTTTTAACGCCGCCATTTGCGAACCTACAGCCATAGCAAGGTTATGATGTTTCGCTACATATGCTAATTGCTCATTAATATGTAACGTTTTCTCTCCTCCACCACCAGTCATCGCATTGATAAAAATCGGCGAACTTAGTGAAAGTTCGCCGATTTTTGTTTCACATGTTATTGTGTCATAATTTGAATTTGGCAAGCTTTGATGCACAAAACCAATATCATGAAAGCCATGCGTACGAGACTGACCAGTAGAAAGAGCGTATTCAATATGATCTAATTTACGTTTTGCCCTTACCACTTGTACCCCTCATTATTTCTTTAATTTTTTCAGTTGTTCACCAATAATATCACTTAATTGGAAAGTAGCAGAATCAGCATTTGGCTCATACTGACTATAATCTTCAATTACATTATTTTCCTCAAGCGCTTCTTTTATACTTAAAGAAATACGTTTCTCTGCTACGTGAACTTCAAGTACTTTCACTTTTACTTCCTGTCCCATTTCCAATACTTCACTCGGGTTTTTCACGTGACGATTTGCAATTTGCGATACGTGTACAAGTCCTTCAACGCCAGGTAAAATCTCAACGAATGCACCAAATGTAACAAGGCGTTTTACTACTCCCTCACGAATATCTCCAGCTTTTATTTCGCCAGCAACGTTTTCCCAAGGTCCTGGTTGAGCTGCTTTAATTGATAAAGAAATACGTTGTGTATCAGCATCAACAGATAACACCTTTACCTTAACCTTTTGACCTTGCTCTAATACTTCAGAAGGTTGCTCTACACGTTCGTGTGAAATTTGTGAAATGTGAACTAAACCGTCCACGCCACCAACGTTAACGAAAGCACCAAAGTCAGTTAATCGTTGCACTGTTCCTTCAACAACGTCCCCTTCTTTTAATGAAGAAATTGCTTCTTTTTTCTTAGAATCTAGTTCTAATTCTACTACCGCTTTATGCGAAAGGATTACACGATTTTTTTCACGGTCTAATTCAACAATTTTCACCGCTAATGTTTTACCTTTATAGTCAGTAAAGTCTTCTACATAATGTACTTCTACAAGTGAAGCTGGGATAAAACCGCGAACACCAAGGTCCACAACCAATCCGCCATTCACGATATCTTTTACAGTAACATCAAATACATGACCAGAAGTAAATTTCTCTTGTAATTCTACCCATGCTTTTTCTGCATCAACAGCACGTTTAGATAAGACAAGATCATCTTCTTCTAATTTAATAATTTTCAACTCTAGTGTTTGATCTAATTCTACAACATCGCTTGCTTTTTCAATATGAACGTTAGCTAATTCACTAATTGGAATTACGCCATCTGTTTTGTATCCAACATTTACAAGCACTTGTTTCTCTTCAACTTTCGTTACAGAACCTGTAACAACGTCACCAACTTGTAATTCTTTTGAATCCATAACTTCTTCATTCATTTTCTCTACCATGGAAATACCTCCCTACAGAATTGACAAAGCATTTTTATGTATATACGAAATGAAAACAAAGTTTTCATTTGCATGTTTAAGAATTTCTCATCACATACTCTTTTTCAATATCATTCACAAGAAAATATATTAAACCTATATAAATAGTATACAGCAAAACCAGCTTGAAAAAAGTATGTTTTGAAATATAATAGCGAATATATTCTGACAGTTTTATTCCTCTTTAACTAACTTCTTACAAATCAGCTCATTTGTCAAGGAAAGAGACTCACAATTCACGTATCCTTTACATTTCTATTTAAACAAAAAAAGAAAGAGGACTATCCCCTTTCTTTATTTCGCAAACACTCCTGAAACAATACTCATAATTTTTTGGACAACTTCTTCAATTGATAAAGAAGTCGTATCTAATTCCAATGCATCATCAGCCTTTTTTAGTGGAGAAACTTCGCGTTCTGAATCTAATTTATCACGCTGAGCAATTTCTTCTTTTAGCTGCTCTAAATTAGAATCGAAACCTTTATTTAAATTTTCTAAATGTCTTCTTTCCGCTCTTTCTTCAACAGAAGCAAGCATAAAGATTTTCACTTCAGCATCCGGTAATACATGTGTACCAATATCACGGCCGTCCATTACAACGCCGCCTTTTTTCGCTAACTCTTGCTGACGACGTACCATTTCTTCACGAACAAGGCGATGCTTCGCTACAATAGATACTCGATTCGTCACATCAGGTGTACGGATTACTTCAGAAACATCTTGTCCATTCAAAAATACAAGCTGTGTATTTTCTCCTTGCTGAAACTCAATATTTACATTCTTTACAACTTCCATTAGCTGTTCTTCATTTTCAATGTCTACTTTTTGTTCAAGGGCTGCATATGTAAGCGTACGGTACATCGCGCCTGTATCAATATAAACGTAAGAAAGTTCCTTCGCAACAACTTTTGCCACTGTACTTTTCCCAGCAGCTGCTGGACCATCTATAGCAATTGAAATTCGTTTATCCATTGTAACACCTCATTTTTTCACTTATAAAACAAAACGAAAAGCAGGTGTTCACCCTGCTTCTTCTCATTTGCTTCACGTCATTAAATCCTCAATTATTGTAGCATAATCCTTCATAGAAGAAAATGAAAACTACCTATTCACCTGCAAGATTTCTGCTTTGTTTTTTACCATGACACCTTCGTAATAAACAATTTTAGATAAATATTTCACTGATGATTTATGTATAAATAACAATTGTACAACAGAAAGACAAATGAATTGTATTATTAATATACGAATAAAAATTGTCTCCATCTTTTTCACCGTAATTGCTCCCTCCTATACTATATTTGCACATTTCGTTTCACGATTTTATACATCGTACATATAGCAGTTAATTTTATTGTCATTTTCGAGGCATACTTTTATACATTTCCATTGTCGAATTTACTCAAAACATGTTATGTTCTAAATGTATTTTTTTACTTGAAAGGGGTATAAGCATTGAAAAGAATCCTAGTTTTACACACAGGTGGAACAATTGCAATGGAGGAAGATAAAGAAACTGGGGTCGTACAACCAGGTGAAAAAAATCCTCTTTTAAAATTCATTCCTGATTTAGAAGGCGATGTTGATTTAATCGTTGAAGATGTGTTCCATCTACCATCTCCTCATATGACACCGAGCGAAATGTTACAATTACAAGTCATCATTGATGAAAGAGTAAAACAAGACAATATTCATGGCGTAGTCATTACGCATGGCACGGATACATTAGAAGAAACAGCCTATTTCTTAGATTTAACAGTACAAGCAACTATTCCGATCGTTGTGACAGGTGCAATGCGCTCTAGCAATGAGTTAGGTGCTGATGGTCTATATAACTTCTTATCAGCTGTAAAAGTTGCTAGTTGTGATGAAGCTGCAGGAAAAGGTGTTTTAGTCGTATTAAACGACGAAATTCATTGCGCTACAAATGTAACGAAAACACATACAAGTAATGTCGCAACATTCCAAAGCCCACAATATGGACCAATTGGAATGGTAACAAAACGCGGTGTTGTCTTCCATCACGCTTTAGTACATCACGAAACATATACGATAAACAAAGTGTCTAAAAATGTAGTTGTTCTAAAAGCATATGCCGGCATGGATGATACATTATTAGCAGCAATCGAAAATCTTCCTGTAGACGGTATTGTTATCGAAGCGCTTGGACAAGGTAATCTACCTCCAAGAACACTTCCTAGTCTAGAACGATTATTAAATAAAGGTATTCCTGTCGTATTAGTTTCTCGCTGTTTCAACGGTATCGTTCAAGACGTATATTCGTATGAAGGTGGCGGTAAACACTTAAAAGATATGGGCATTGTATTCACATACGGCTTAAATGCACAAAAAGCACGCATTAAATTACTTGTCGCATTAGAGAATACAAATTCTCATGAATCCATTCAAAATATGTTTATGCACGAATAAAAAGGAGCTGTCGAGGTTTTCCCGACAGCTCCTTTTTATTTTTCTCTTGATGCAATAGTTTGTGCAATCGCATCTCCATGAAATCTACCGTTCTCGATAAATATTTCATTTGCATTATTTCCAGCAGCTATGACACCTGCAATGAAAATATTTTCAGCATTCGTTTCCATTCTATCCTCTGTATAAATCGGACGTCCTGTTTCTTCATCAATCTGAACACCCATCTTTGTTAAGAAGCTATGGTCAGGATGATAACCAGTCATCGCAAATACAAAATCATTTTGGATTGTAAAAGCTTCACCATCAACTATAAATGTTAATGTATGCTCAGTAATTTCTTTCACATGAGCCCCGAAATGCATTTGAATTGTATCGTTCCGTACTAACGCCTCAAATTCTGGCAAAATCCAAGGCTTTATGCTTGGTGAATACTCACTTCCACGATACAGTACCGTTACACGCGCACCAGCTTTAACAAGTTCTAACGCGGCATCTACACTCGAGTTTTTCCCACCTATAACTACTACATCTCGATCAAAATAAGGGTGCCCCTCTTTAAAATAGTGAGCTACTTTCTTCAATTCCTCACCTGGAACATTCATATAATTTGGATTATCATAATATCCAGTTGCTACAACAATATATTTCGCTATATATATTTCTTTACTTCCGTCACGCTTTGTCGTCTTAACCTGAAAAACTTCTCCATCTTTTTGAACTTTCTCCACTCGCTCAAAAGCATTTACACGTACAGATTTACGTTTTACTACTTCACGATAATACGCAAGCGCTTGATTTCGAACTGGCTTACGATTTTCTGTAATAAAAGCTACATCACCAATTTCTAATTTTTCACTAGAAGAGAAAAATGTTTGATGAGTTGGATAATTATAAATGGTATTTACAATGTTTCCTTTTTCAATTACTAATGGATTTATCCCTACCTTTTGCAACGAAATCGCTGCCGCTAATCCGCACGGACCGCCTCCGATTATAATAACTGTTTCTTTCTGCATACTCGTCCACTCCTAGTCTTCTACCAATACACTATTTATAAAAACAAGAAAAAACCTACTTACAGCAGTAGGCACCTATCTTTATTGTATTCATTTTTCATATATTTGTCATCTAAACGAAACGTACATCCGATAGACATCTGCTAAAAACTGCTGAAATTTAATACCTTGTTTCCCTAATACATTCTCAGGATCAATCTTTCTAGCCGGATCAAGCGTTTTATGTGACACGATATCTTTTTTCGGATTTAAGCCAAAGTTTTGGCATAAATACGCATGATACCATGTAAAACGATTATATGCTTCCCAAAAGTTAACATCACCGCCATAACAAAGTTCCACTCCAATGGCCGCCTTATTCGCGTCATAGCCGTATAAGTCATTATCCGTCGGCACACCATATCGAACATGATACGCAACTTCATTTATAGGAATAATCTCCAATATTGTTTTATCATCTATAAATGTATGCGCCGAAGCTTTCGGTTGTAATTCATTAAAGTAATCTCGATTTCCTATCGCATTGCTTCCAGGATTCCCCGTATCATGACTTACAATAAATCTCACTTTAGTTAGAGGAATCCCCGGTCGTGAACTTCCATATCCAATATAGTTGCGCTCTATAGGAAACATCGCCATTGCTACCAACTCCCGCTCTAGAAGATTACCTTACTTCCTTATATATGTATTCGGTAGCAATGTCCTTATCGCATATTTCTTACGCGAAGAGAAAATCGAAAATATTTGAAGTGAACACCATAAACAACAAGATACTTACAGCCACTCCATAAAAACCGTAAAACCAAACACAATCTTCTTTCGTATCTAAGCCGAAAAATTTGTTTACCGATTGTAATAATGTGCCACGCTTGCTTTGTTTGTTTCGTAATACTTCCACTCGCTCTACAACATCTGCTGGCATCATAAATCTTTGGTCTACTGTCATTTTCATCATTTATCTCTCCTTAAAATCATTTCCGTTTTGTTTATCTAAGGAGAGTATAGCACGTTTGTTCGCACGGAACAAGCGTTCTTTTTATTTTTGTTTTATTTTTCAGCAATCCAAGTAAAAATTGAGATTACAAAGGCAATAATCGGCCCTACTACAACCACACCAAATATCAAAAACAGTAGCCCTTCCCCGAACATCCGAACAGTACTTATTTTTCGAGCTTTCACCGTCCTTGCAAGTTCTCCCTCTAACCTCTTAACCTTTTCTTCTAATTGTTCTACTCGTTCCAGCATTTCATTCTCCATATACAACACCTCATTTAATACTTCAACAAAAAAACGTGATTCCCTCGAAAGGAAATCACGTTTTCTCAAGATATAATATTTTATACCCAACCTCTGAAGCGGCTTGCTTCAGCCATTTTACGAACACCAATCATGTACGCCGCTAAGCGCATGTTCACTTTACGAACTTGTGCTGTTTCATAAATAGAATCAAATGATTTTACCATTACTTTTTCTAAACGTTGTTCTACCTCTTCTTCAGTCCAGTAGTAACCTTGGTTATTTTGTACCCACTCAAAGTAAGATACCGTTACACCACCAGCACTTGCTAACACGTCTGGAACAAGTAAAATTCCGCGATCTGTTAAAATTTTAGTCGCTTCTAATGTTGTTGGACCATTTGCAGCTTCAACAACTATTTTCGCTTTAATATCATTAGCATTTTCTTCTGTAATTTGGTTCTCAATTGCAGCT
Organism: Bacillus cereus group sp. BfR-BA-01524; assembly: GCF_022662595.1. Classification (NCBI taxonomy): domain Bacteria; kingdom Bacillati; phylum Bacillota; class Bacilli; order Caryophanales; family Bacillaceae; genus Bacillus; species Bacillus cereus group sp. BfR-BA-01524. The sequence goes on from NZ_JAKUDW010000017.1 coordinate 47,661, forward strand.
GGAACTAAAATATCGCAATCAAGTTCTAACAATTCTTTGTTTGAAATTGTATTGTTAAATAGCTTTGTTACTGTACCGAAGCTATCACGACGGTCTAATAAATAATCAATATCTAATCCGTTTGGATCATGTAACGCGCCGTAAGCATCTGAGATTGCAATAACTTTCGCACCTGCATCATGCATAAATTTAGCTAAGAAGCTACCAGCATTACCGAACCCTTGAACAACAACGCGTGCACCCTTAATATCAATGCCACGTTTTTTCGCAGCTTCGCGAATACAAATTGTTACACCTTTCGCTGTTGCTGTTTCACGTCCATGTGATCCACCTAATACAAGCGGTTTACCTGTAATAAATCCTGGTGAATTAAATTCATCAATACGGCTATACTCATCCATCATCCATGCCATAATTTGAGAGTTTGTGAATACATCTGGAGCTGGAATATCTTTCGTCGGACCTACGATTTGGCTAATTGCTCGTACATAACCGCGGCTTAATCTTTCTAACTCACGGAATGACATTTCACGTGGATCACAGATAATTCCACCCTTACCTCCACCATATGGTAAATCAACAATACCACATTTTAAACTCATCCAGATTGAAAGTGCTTTCACTTCATTTTCTGTTACATTCGGATGGAAGCGAATTCCACCTTTCGTTGGACCAACAGCATCATTATGTTGTGCACGATACCCTGTAAATATTTTAACAGTCCCGTCATCCATACGAACTGGTATTTTCACTGTCATCATACGAATTGGTTCTTTTAATAATTCATATACTTCGTTTGGATAACCCAATTTTTCTAACGCTTCACTAATAACAATTTGTGTTGAATTCAATAGTTCAAAATGTTGTTCCCTTTGTTGTTGTGTTTTTGTTTGAGTTCCCTTTTCGGCTACCATAGTAAGTAAACCCCCTGTAATTTCACTTGTTTAGTAAACCTTCATTGCCTAGTATACACCCTTAAATTTGGAATGCAATAGAAAACGCTAACAAATATATACAAACTATTTTCTGTTGCAAGCGTTTTCACTATTATTATAGTCCTTTTATTACTTTTAGAAAAGTAAAATACTTAAATATTTAAATATTTTTTATTTTCCTCAGTCACACTCCCATAAAACTACATATTTTATTTTCAAAAAGTATGTTCGAGTATTTACGATCATACCTTCCCTTATCCAAATAAAAACAAAACCTCAGCTATGTTGTATTAGCTGAGGTTTTGTTTTTTCACAAAGTAATTGTGTATTTGTTCTATCGCGTTAAAATCCATTAATTCTTTACCGTACTCCATGATGCGATAAATGGTTGCTGTAGACGGATTGCCGTATTCCGCTAAAATAGCTATAAAATCCGCCTTTAACAATTGAATTTGTTCCTCTTCTTCCACCCAAAGATAGAAGCGCTCATCCCACGTATATAGCTTTCCGCCAGTTACACCAAGGTTATATAAGCGATTCGACAGGTTAATGACGTCATCTAGCGTAGCAAACTCATATAATATATGTTCACTTTCATCTAGAGTCACTTGCATTTCAATAAACTCGTCACGGAACTCATCATCTGTATCCATTTCTTGATTTTCTTTCGTTACAATTACAACCATCCCTTGTGCTTGTAGAGAAAACACTTCAACTGCAATCGGACCATCTGCTTCAAATCCTAATTCCTTATTTGCTTCTTGCATCATATCACGAAATAATTGCTGTACTTTCGGCGCATTTCTCCATAAATCTTCTTTCGTTAATCCTCGTTCAGATAAATCATCAAATGTTAGAAAAATTTTTATCTTATTGTAATTTAATCGTTCCAGCCTCATCTCATACCCTCCCTACGTAACCAATGCATCTAATTTTTATTATATGAAATAGAAAATAGATGGTTCTTTTCGAACAACTATTCCGACATTTTTAACCATTCATCCCATTCTTCTTTCGTATCACCAATTAAGATTGTTTCAATGTCCAACTGGTTTAGAACGCCTAGCTTTCCGATAAATCCAACAGAAAGAGATTCCCTTTTTTCTTGTAATAAATTTATAAAGTTCATCGTCTTTTTCATTTCTTGTTCATCAGCAAAAGATACAAATACATATTTCGGCTGTATTTCCTCTACCGCTAACAACATACCATCTTCAGCTAAGCTTGTCCTAATATATATCGCCTCATATCCTTTTAAGCGTAAATAAGTTGAAAAAATAAATCCTTTCAATGCATTCTTTTCTAACACAATAACTTTGTGTAAAGAAGAAAACATTGCAGCATTGTGATACACCATCCCTAGACGCGTTTGTAAAAATGATAGTGCATATTGAAATTGCACTATTGAAATCTCATTATTATTTTTTGACGTTAATAATTTGTCTGTCACTCGAAGAACGATATTGGCAACAACCTTTTCTGTTGAATATATACTAAAAGCTTCGTTTAATAATGCAGCAATTGTAATTTCATCAAATTTTAACAAAGCTTGTAGCAAATCGTCCACTAAAACAACTTCTTTATCGAAATGTATCTCTTTTTGAACTGTACTCTGCAAACGATTCTCTTCTAATAACTGAACTGCTTGTCCAATCATCATACCGGAAGAAACTTTTTCCATTAACCATTTTAAAATTTGAATATGCTCTTCTGCATATAAACGATGCCCAGCTTGATTCCGCTTTGGGGCAATAATTTGATATCGTCTTTCCCATGCGCGAAGCGTACTCGGCTGAACTCCAATTATATTTGAAACAGCTTTTATATTATATTTCCCACTAAGAGTTGGCATCATTTCCCTCCGCACAATGTAATAATATGTGTTTGAGCAGGTGCTCGGAAACGAAGTGGTATCAATGTTGTTCCGTACCCATTACTAACAAAGAGAATCGTATTCAAATGGTTATATACGCCACCTTTTAAATATTTTTTAGATGGGAATAATCGGATTTGTCCTCCATGCGTATGTCCACTTAATACAAGTGAAATCTGTTCACTTCCAGACATCTTTTTTATTATATCAGGGTTGTGACTAACTAATATACGAAAACCATCTTCTTTACAATCCGCCAATGCCAAATCTAGACGATCACGGTGCAATCCAACATCATCTATACCGAGCAAACAAATCTTCTCGCCTAATTCAGACTCAAATACTACTCTTGTATTATCTAAAACTTTTACGTTATTTTCTAATAATAACGCATCTAATTCATGATATTCTATCTCATAATCATTGTTTCCCCACACAAAATATACAGGAGCTATCTCTCTTAACTTTTGAATATTCGCAGAGATTTTTGATAAAGAGACACCTTTCTCTGCTAAATCTCCTCCGATAATTACGAGATCTACTTTTCCTTTTACTTGTTCAATTAACAAATTTGAAATGACTCTTCTATGAATATCAGAAATAAAAAACACATTTACTTTTTGAAAACTTTTCGGAAATTCTTTAAATACTAAAGTATGTTCCAACACTGTATTACGCGTCGCTTCTTTATACATCACAAGAAGTAATAAAATCCCCATTCCTATGAGAGTACTGAATAATATAATCCATATCATATTTTTTACTCCCCTCATCATAAAGATAACCCTAGGCTTTTATAACAAACTGTGATCGCCTAATTCGCTAGCTCTCTTGCTTTGTGGACTTATCTTTTATCGGAATTTTTAATTCTTGACCTGCACTCACTTCATCTTCTTGCAAGTTATTATACTTTTTAATTACTTCAACCCCATTTTCATCTGAAAAATATTGCTTCGCTATACTTTCTAAAGTTTCTCCCTCTTTCACAGTATGCGTTATCGCTTTTTCAGACTGTTTCTGCGACTCAGATTTAGCTGAATCAAAGAAGATTACTTCAAACGCACTTTTCCCGGCATTATTACTATCGCCCTTCACCTGAATATATTTATCCGTATACCACAAAATACTAATTGGCAGCAGAATGAATAGAAATGTTAAAACCCGGACGAAAATATGATTTATTTTAAACTTTTGTTTTTTCTCTTTATTTCTATGAATTTCACTACGCGGCGGTAAACTTTCTTTTTCTTCTACTCGCTCAACTTCTAATTCCTCTTCAAAATCAGGAATTCGTTTCCTCATGTTGTTCACCACCACCTTCCATTTATTTTCTTAATTGGAGTCCCATTATAAAATCAACAAGAAAGTGTGCAAAGATTGTTATAAACAAATTCCCTGTCCATTCAAATACATAGCCAAAGACAAAACTAATGAAACAGACGAAACAAAACAAAAATGGCTTTGTTATATAACGAATATGTAACACTGCAAATACGAAACTCGCAATTACAATTCCAAAATGAGTCTGCACTACACCTCTAAATAAAAATTCTTCTGCAAAACCGATTACGAACGTAATAATGAGTAAATGCAGAACCGACATTCCTCGAAACATCTTATCGTTAATACCACCATCATCAAACCAAGACTCTGGAAACACTCGCATTGCAACATAATCTAATAACACAATACCAATCGCTAACAAACCACCTATAATAAGTATAGATACTGGTTCCCATCTCCATAAATTAAACACTTCTTTTACATCTTGAAATAATATATATGCTAGTAAACAGCCAATACCGATAATAATTAACTGTGTTATATATAGATTCAGCCTTATTTCCTGCGGACTCATATCTTCAACATTATGCCTTTGAATGTTCATCATTCCCCCATCTTTTCTAGGCCGAAAAGCTTTTGTAACTCTGTTTCCCAATTATAGTCGAAATCCGATTGTTGCGCTCGTCTTTTTTTATAATCTTCTTTTGTAATACCACAATAATCACAGCAATTATTTAACTCTTTTTCTTTCCTATAACCGAACTGTTGCAGCACATATTCACGTCTACATCCTTTAACTCGTATCCATGACTTCATATTTTCTAACTCACTATATTTATTACGCAACCTTATTTCTACTTCAGCTATTAATCGGTTCATAATTTCATCTGACAAACCCTCTAATAATAATCTTCGTTGTTGTATAATTCCAACCTGTTCGAGATGATAACGAACGAAACGCCAATATTGCTCATTAAATCTTGCTGCATTATAACAAATTTCTTCTACATCTTCTATTAGTAATTCTTTCGTTTGAAACATTCTTTCTTGTAGTAAAGAAAATAAAAATTGTATTTGCGACTTACTTGGCAATTCATCCTCAATGATTGAAATTGGTAAATCATGATCCAACGGACTACACAATAAAATAGCTATACTCGGTTCGCCATCTCTTCCAGCTCTTCCGATTTCTTGTAAGTAAGAAGCTATATTAGTTGGATAATGAAAATGAATAATATATTGCGTATTCGCCTTATTTACCCCCATACCAAATGCACTTGTACATATTACAAGCTGCAATTGATCATTCATAAACTGTTGTTGAATTAACATACGCTCTTCATGTTCCATACCACCATGATAAAAAGCTACACCAGTAACACCTTTTCCTTTCAAGTATTCCGTTAACCTTTCTGTCCACGCTCTACTTGAACAATATACAATCCCCGGCCCTTGTAAATACATCACCTGCTCCAAAAGCGCCTCTTTCTTTTCTTCTATCGTCTCTAAAAATTGCACCTCCATTGCAATATTAGGACGATCAATAGAGTATACATGTTCCGCGGCACCCTTTAAATTTAAACTGTCTGCGATATCTTGCAGTACCCCTTTTGTCGCTGTGGCTGTCAATGCTAATACTGTAGGAGAACCAATATTTTCAATAACTACATTTAGTTTCTTATAGTCCGGTCTAAAATCATAACCCCATTGAGAAATACAATGAGCCTCATCAACAACAAATAATGAAATATGAATTTTCTTCAATTCCCTAATTAATAACTCCGACTGTAACATCTCTGGTGAAACAAAAATAAATTTATATGAAGATAATTTTTTCATCGCTTCTCTTTTTTCATTTAATGTCCGAAAACTATTAAATGCTATCACTCGGTTTTTCACAACACACTTTAATTGTGTCACTTGATCTTCCATTAAAGATAATAACGGTGATACAACAAGCACTGTTCCTTCTCGCATAAGCCCCGGAAACTGATAGCACATAGATTTCCCTCTTCCAGTCGGAAGCATTGCTATCACATCTTTTCCTTCTAATAAATCTGTAATAACTCCTTTTTGCCCTGGACGAAATTCAGAATATCCAAACCACTTATATAAATATTCTTCAAGTTTCATTTACACCCTCCATCCGCGCTAATACAAGACGAACTTCAAAATAAGAGATATCTTCTCCAACCTCTTGTTTCAAAACACGTAACTTCCGCGTTTGTAATGCTTCAATTACTTTTATTACTTTGTCTATCTTTTCTTTTTCCATAAACATTTCAATAGAAAAATCTTTTTCTCGCAAAGCAATTTCAACAAAATGATCTTCTATCGTTGCAACCTTTAAATTCCGAATCGTTGCTATTTCTTCTAAAGAACGCCCTTGTCTCCAAAAATTATATGTTTTTTTCGTGGATAAACTAAATAATTCAGCTCTCTCATTTGGATAAGATATAATTTCAGCTAATAGTGGAAATTCATTTTCTTTATCACGTACTTCTTGTATAAAGAAATGCATTGTACCCCAAAATAAAAAATATACCTTAAATATATCTTGTTTCGTAATTTCTGCTAATTGTTGCAATGTACAACCAATACGTTCATAGCCCGTTAGTCGATATGTTACAATCGTCGCTTCTATCGCATTACTCTTTTCCAAAAGATTATGTACTTCCGTCCATAGTTTCCTCGCCAACTCACTTCTCTTATATGGCCTTCCTGTTAGAAAACGTTTTACCCACATCATTATTTCTGTATCTTGTTGAATTGGAATAAACTTCGTATTATTCTGTTGTAAATTTGATATGGTTTGAATAATCAATGATAATCTTTTCCAAAATGTTTCACCTAATTCACCATAATGTAAACCATGCAAATGCGCTGGAAAAGCATAAACTTCCTCCCATTTATGTAACTGCATTTTACCCGTAGGTGTTAACACATATGTATTTTCATGTATTTCTTGAATAAAATCCGCTTGCAACAACTTTACAACTTCACCATCATAGTCATTTCTATTTAATGATTTATATATTCCGAATAAAAAAGAAATCCGGAACATATTTCCATCTTGTAAAGTTTGCGAAGAACGTTTGCCCTTTAGTAAATAATAAATAGAAGAAACGGTTCTTTCACCATTCAATTGTTTTAAACAATGCAACAAAGTATATTGTATTTGCATGACCGCTTCCACCTTCCAATCTTAACTTCATTCTTTTCAGTACAATTACACTATCTACTGTCGCTCATTAAACTTATCATATAAGAACTATATACTTGTATATATTCTATTGTATCAAACGAAATCACATTTACGTATTTTGAAAATCTTATGACATAATTCAAAAATAAGTTGACACTCTAATTGATAAGCATTATCATTATAATTTTATGTTGAAAAGTTTCACAAACCGTTTTACAATAAGGTTATAATTTTTATGGCGAGCTTTTCACATACATATTATCAGGAGGGAAAAAAGATGGCAAAATATACAATTGTTGATAAAGATACTTGTATTGCATGTGGTGCTTGTGGCGCTGCTGCACCAGACATTTATGACTATGATGATGAAGGTATTGCATTTGTAACATTAGACGATAACCAAGGTATCGTTGAAATTCCAGATGTATTAATTGAAGATATGATGGATGCATTCGAAGGCTGTCCAACTGACTCAATTAAAGTTGCTGACGAATCATTCGACGGAGACGCTTTAAAATTCGAATAGTCTTTTATTAACTTCAAAAAATGCCCCTCATATTGATGAGGGGCATTTTTTGTATCTGAATTTTATTTTCCTTAATAAAAAACCATTAGTAGTTCCACACTACTAATGGTTTTAATATTTATTATGCATTTTTCATTTTTGCAAACACCCATACTTTCAGGCGTGAAAATAATGCTACAAATACAATTGTTACAACAATTCCTTTAATTAAATTAAATGGTAAGATTGCCGTTACAACCGTTGTTCTTATAGCTTCGCTAGACATAGCCGGTGAATTTAAAAACCAAGTGTAAGCCGGGAATATGATGATGTAGTTTAATACACTCATAATAAGTGCCATTGTAATTGTCCCTAGCATTAATCCTGTCGTTAAACTCTTTACAGTACGATACTTTCTAAATAAGAAAGCTGCTGGTCCAATAAATAAACATCCTGCAATAAAGTTTGCAATTTCTCCAACTGGTACTCCCGTTAAACTTCCTTGAATCCCGTAATGTAAAATGTTCTTTATCGCCTCTACAATCACTCCTGCTACTGGTCCAAAGATAATTGCTGCAATTAGAGCTGGTACATCACTAAAATCAATTTTCAAAAATGGCGGAAGCCCTGGGAACGGGAAATCCAACATCATTAGTAAATATGCAATACTACTTAGCATCGCTACACTCACCATCTGCACTACACTGTTTTTTTGTTTCATCTTTCTCTCTCCTTTTCCATCGATCATCTCATGGAAAGTGGAAAGGTTCTGCTATGCCTATTTTTTCATAGAACGAAAAAACCCTTTGTGTTTTACACAAAGGGAGAATTTAAGGCACATCAAACAGACGTTCAAATCCATATCTTTTTTGAACGCTTGAACCTCCATCTTCTCCCATCCAGACTATACTGTCGGCTTTGGAATCGCACCAAATCCTGCCTTAACGGCTCGCGGGCTTAGAACAAAATCATAAATAGTTCATCACCGCCGGTCGGGATTTTCACCCTGCCCCGAAGATAGACCGATATTCTATTTTCCCCTTCATTATACAACAACCTCATAACATTGTGAACTAAAAAATTGTAACTTATTTATAATTAGTTGTTTATTTTTCGTAACAACAAATAAATTGCGAGATATTTTACAATACAATCCATATTTTTTATTATTCGGCATTTCTCTTTTGAATTCCCTAGTCATATATAATTAAAAGTGATAAGATATTGAATTGTTAAGATAAGAACATTTTCTGAGTTATGGAGGAAATGTCATGAAAAAAGAAAAGAGACATTCTATTCGAGAAGCGATGAAAAAAAATTTAAGAAAAGAATACTTTTATTTAAAAAAAGAATTACTTTTCTACTGCCCAATTGATTTAGGTACATTCTCAAACGAGACATACTATGCTACTTTCGATGAAGATGGCATCAGTATTTATCAGTATGATAAAAAAACAGAAAGTAAATTAAAATTGTGTGAGCGTCATCCGTGGAAGAGTTGGAATAAAGTGAAGATTGATCACTATTTGACAACTTCTCAATTTATTTTTCAGGGTGAGCGAAATTGGATCTTATCTCTTTTTCAAAAAGGAAAAGAAGCTCAAAAAATTATTGAAGAGCATACATCTTTACAAACAGAAGTTGTTTCCCGCTCTTTCTTAAAAAAACTTCCCGGTTTTCGTTCTAATACACCACTGAATAAATACATCGGTAGCATTTGTTACACTGCACTTATTGCATTTTTATTAAAATGGATGATTCCATTTCAAGCACCACAAATCGCCCTGTATTCTATTTCAATTGGTTGTATGCTTCTTGGCCTACTTTGTTTGACAATCGGTTTAATTGAACCGACTATCGTACTGTTTCGAACAAAAGAGAAAACAAGAACAAAAGTTTTTTACTTATATAGCTATTTAGCTATTTCTGGATTTATATGTGTCTTTATTTTTTGGTAAAAGAAACCGTCCCAAAATAAATTTTGGGACGGTTTTCTTTTAGATATAGATACTCTAATTCACTCAATACTTCTAGCAGAAGTGCCCATATAATTTCATTTACATTGAACCTTATTTAAGAATATTCAAAGTTTAATTTTTGAGACGTTTCCTTCACTTAACATATAATCGTTGATTAGGATAAATTAGCTCTTGCTGCAATCCATTTTTTTCTTTAATTTCCTTAAGTGTCATACTAAATTTCCGTGCAATACTAACTAAAGTATCCCCTTTTTGTACGACATATAATGATGAAGAAACAACTTCATTTCTTTGTTCACTTAAAACAAGCAATGGGTTCATCGCATTCTTTTTCGCCATCGTCCATCTTCCTTGATGAAGTTCTAGATGTAAGTGTGCACCTCGCGACTCTCCCGTGTTCCCTACTTCTCCAATTTTTTCTCCTTTTGAAATATAATCTCCTTGATCCACATATCTCTTATTTAAATGTGCATATACAGCCTCATATTCTCCGTGTTTAATAAATACAACATTTCCATAACTACTTGAATAATAAGACTTCGTTACCTTACCATCTTGGATAGCTGCCACAGGCGTTCCAATCGGCGCAGCCACATCAATACCATAGTGTTTTCCATGCCTTGTCCCAAAATAATCACTTATCTGACCTTCAACAGGCCATGCCCATCGATTTTCTTCTGCGTAAACATGTAATTGAGATACAAACAGTATACTCAATAACATGACGCCGCATTTTAAAACTTTCATATACATCCTCCGTTTTCTAGTTAACACCATACCTTCTCTATTTTGGTATATTACAGAAAAAAGTATACAAAAAAAAGAAAGTGAATTACTTCACTTCCTTCTCTTTCTTGTCACGAAAAACTAATGCACTACGGTTATATTCCACATCTTTCACTTGTAATCGGGCATTTATTACTCTAGCTATCGCAAACAAATAATCAGATAATCTATTTACATACTTTAAGACAACTTCATTTATATTCACTTCTTTTTGCAATGATACTATAGAGCGTTCTGCTCTTCTTACAATGGTACGTGCAATATGAATAGCAGCCGCCGCCTCGCTACCACCTGGCAAAATAAAGCGCTCTAATGCCGGGGCTTCTTCTATATACAAATCAATCTTTCTTTCTAAGCTACCAACCATCTCAATTGTCACTTTATAAGGAATTTTTTGTTCCACTATTGCCAAGTCTCCTCCGCAATCAAATAGCTCATGTTGAATATTTTCGAGCTCATTGTAAATATCTCTAAAAGCCCCGCCTTGAAGCTTAGTCATTGCATATCCAATATGAGAATTTGCCTCGTCTATTGTTCCATAAGCTTCCACACGGATATCATCTTTATCCACCCTGCCACCTATTACACTTGTCGTTCCTTTATCTCCTGTTTTTGTATATAATTTCATTTCTTCACAGCACCTCTCTTGTTATTCTTAATTCGACCAAGATAGAAAAAAGTTCTACCATTCTTTATTTAATTGAGTTTACAAAAAAATAAAAAACAGCAGAACTTTATTCATTATCAACTTTAAAAACGTATATCTAAATTATACGATTCGGTAAATATACAGAGAATGTAGTTCCTTCTCCAACAATACTTGAAACAGAAATTTTACCATCATGACCTTGAACAATGTTTTTCGCAATCGCAAGCCCGAGTCCTGTTCCACCCTTTTTCCCACGTGTTCTTGCTTTATCAGCTTTATAGAAACGATCAAATAAAAATGGAATATCCTCTTCTGGAATGCCTGCACCCGAATCTTGCACTTCAAAAATGAGGTCATTATTTTTCGTATCAATTACAAGCGTTACATGTCCACCCGCATTCGTATGACGAATTGCGTTATCAATCAAGTTCGTCAACACTTGTTCCATCCGATCTGCATCAAACGCATATTCTTCGATCGGATTTCGGAAATCAACTGTTAGTTCAACTTCTTTATCCTTTGCAATCCCTTGGAATTTACGACCAATTTTTTCGACAAACGGATGTATATCCACTTCACCAATATGTAACTCTACATGACCGCTTTCCATACGAGCTAAATCTAACAATTCATTTACAAGTTTACCTAAACGAACAGATTCATCATAAATAATTTGAACAAACTCATCAATTTCCTCTTTCGTTTGCACAATATCATCTAAAATCGCTTCACTATACCCTTGTAGCATTACCATTGGCGTACGAAGTTCATGCGATACATTCGCAATAAAGTCTTGACGCATCTTTTCAAGACGACGTTCTTCCGTCATATCTCGCAGTACTGCTACAGCTCCACGAATTTTCGTTTGATTGTAAAGCGGCGTCATAAGAACTACATAGTTCCCTTTTTGTAAATTAATTTCAACAACTTGTTGTTGTTCGCTTTCTACAACGAGATGGAATAGTTCCACAAGTTCAGAAGGTAGTTTTTTACTTAGCTCTATCTCTTTTTCTTCTTGCCAAACTTGTAAGAAATGTTCGGCCGGCGGATTGATTACTACAACTTCACCTTCTTGATTTAACGTAATAACCCCATCTGCCATACTACTCAAAATACTTGCTAACTGCTCTTTTTCTTGTTGCAAGGCGTTCATATTGAACTTCAACTGTTTTCCCATTTGATTTAAGGCCGTTGCAAGCTCACCAATCTCATCCTGAGATACCATAGGAGCCTTTGCATCAAACTTACCACGTGACACTTCAAAAGCAACCTCACGCATTTTACGAAGCGGTGCTGTAATCCGAGTAGATAAGAAGAACGCAAAGAAAGTTGTTAATATAATCGCAATTCCAGCCGATAAGAAAATAAAATCAGTCGTTCTTTCCATACCTTGTATCGGTACTTGTAAAGATTCATATACGAACACTGCACTTTGATTTTTTGATTGCACTGGTTTTCCTACGATCATAATATCATTTTCGGTGTTTTTATTCTTCCTACTATTAGACGCTTTTCTAACGTTATTTTTAATTTCTTTTTTGTCCGTAAAAACAGCAGCTAATTCTTTATCTTCTTTTAAATCATCCATTGTAAGGGTGACTAACCCTTCTTGTTTCGGTGAAGAAGAGATTTCCTTACCATCTTCTACAATAATAATCCTTGAAAGTGGATCAGAGAATTTGTACGCGATATTCTCAATCGTTTTTACATCGGCACCTTCTTCAATTAACTCCGAAACACTTGTTGCGACTTTTTGAAGCCTAGCTTCACTCATATCAACATAATACGTTCTAAAAAACTGTGAAAGTAAAATCGCAACAAATCCAAGAACAAACGAAACGAGAAGTAATATGGTCATCCATAACTTCCCTACTACACTTCTCCAAAGCATCAGTCGTTCACAACCTCGAATTTGTAACCTACACCCCAAACAGTAACAATCATTTTCGCTGCATCTGGTGATTTTTTGCTTAACTTCTCACGTAAACGCTTTACATGTGTATCAACTGTACGTAAATCTCCGAAGAATTCATATTGCCATACTTCTTTTAACAGTTGCTCACGATCGAATACTTTATCAGGAGCTTTCGCTAAAAATAATAGTAACTCATATTCTTTCGGCGTTAAGTTTACTTCATTACCATCTGCAGTAACACGGTGTGCATCATTATCAATTGTTAAGTGCGGGAATACAGTAACATCTTTTGTTGTTGTATCTTGTGTAAAAAATGTTGTTGGTACAGCACGACGTAATACCGCTTTCACACGTAGCACGACCTCACGTGGACTAAATGGCTTTACAATATAATCATCTGTTCCAACTTCAAATCCTTGTACTCTATTTACTTCTTCACCTTTTGCTGTCAGCATAATAATTGGTGTCGCTTTCTTCTCACGAACCCCTCTACATACTTCAATGCCATCTTTACCAGGCATCATAAGATCTAATAAGATTAAATCGTAATCATTTTGCAACGCCATTTCTAAAGCTGTATCACCATTATCTGCTTCTTCAATTGTGTATTGTTCTCTTTCTAAGTACATTTTCAATAAACGACGAATACGATCCTCATCATCTACAATTAAAATTCTTGATTCATTTTCCATCTCTACCCGCTGCGTACTCTCACCTCAGCGGTTCACACCTACCCTTCTTTACTATTATGTTGCGCTATTCTCGTTTATTTAAGCAATCTTCTAAATGTTTCACTTCCCATATTATGCTTCACAAGAATAATAAATTTTGTTCAATTTTTTTCCAAAACTATGTATTTTTTTTGAACAGTATATAATGTCCTCGACATCATTTTACAAAATCAACCGCTACTTTGTCATGTTTTTCTCAAAAAAGAAGAAAAGTTGACAAAAATAAAATAGGAAAGTGACATGCACTCTCCTATTTTATTTCTCTATGCATATGAATGTAAACCGGCAATAATTAAGTTTACTACAATAAAATTAAACATAATAATTGCAAAACCAATTACTGCAAGCCAAGCTGATTTCTCTCCATGCCACCCTTTAGATAATCGTAAATGTAGTACTGCAGCATAAAAGAGCCACGTTATAAGTGCCCAAACCTCTTTCGGATCCCAGCCCCAAAAACGCGTCCACGCTATTTGAGCCCAAATCATTGCAAAAATTAACGCTCCTAATGTGAAAACCGGGAATCCAATTGCAATAGATCGATATCCGATTTCATCTAGTAAATCACTATTCGTATTCTTTACTAACGGCTGAAGTGCCGCCGATACTCGCTTCCGTAAAACAAGTCTTAATACAATATAAAGTAATGTTCCAACTAACACTGACCAAATAACAGTATTTAATTTTTTCGCATTTACAATCGCTGGAACTTCAACTGCCGGTTCTAATTTATTTTCTGTCAGTAACTTCCCTTCATGCGGTCCAACTAAAGCCGGAAGATTATACTTCATTTCCAGTTGTTGTTCATTTTTATCAATCCATTGAAACTTCGCTTCATATTTCATACTAGAAAATACCGTTGTTACTCCAATAAATCCAACTGTACAAACAAGTGTAAATACTACCATCTCTAGCCAAAATGTCCGTTTACTTCTCGTTGATTGATCTACATTTTTCAATAAATACATAACGCCCGTAATAAAACTAATCGCTAAAATTGCTTGTCCTGCTGCTGCAGTCGTCACGTGAATATGTAACCAATTACTTTTTAATGATGGAATAAGCGGAGATATTTCCCTCGGAAACATACTTGCATAGGCAATTAATAAAAGCGCAACTGGTAATGCAAATAGTCCGATTATACTTACGCGGTACATAAAATACATTACAATAAATGCTCCTACAAGCATCATGCCGAAAAATGTACCGAATTCAAAAAAGTTACTAACTGGCGCATGCCCTGATGCAATCCACCTTGTAACAAAATATACTGTTTGTGCTATAAACCCTAAAATTGTAATTGTTATTCCTATATTTGCCCATTTATGACCCTTTTCTTTAATGGCTCCCCCAAAAAATAGAGTCGCAATTAAATATAAAATAAATGCGGTAAAGAGAAAGTTACTACTTATTTGCACCATATCGTTTCCCCACCTTAACTAATTTTTTTATCAATTACTTTATCATTTGGCTGTGGAATTGCTGTACCTTCTATTACTCTTTCAATATCTTTCTTTAAACCGAACCAATTTTTATTCGTATGCCCTGCAATCCACCATTCATCATTAACCCGTTGTATCCAAATACGGCGATGATTCCAATACATACCTTGAATGACACCAACCATAAATATAAATCCTCCAATACCGAGAATCCAAAGCGTTAAATCTTTTCTTACAGTAAGTGCTGTTGCATTTTGCATTTCAACACCTGCAAACGACATTTTGTATTTGTTGTTTCCATCAGGTTCTATATTTTGCTGAATACCAACAAAACTCACTTCACCATCCGGTGTTTCAGGTGTAAACATTTTAAATACAAATGCAGGATTGTTCGGTAATTTCGTTTTTGTATTTGGTTTTCCATTCTCATCAAAATAAAAATCAGGAAAATAGCTTAATAGTTCTAGAGAATAACCATTTCCTAAATCATATTTTTCCTTAGGATTCGTTAAATCTACTTTAATCGGTCCCCATTTTTGATTATTTTCTTTATTTTGCAAGTTGAAGGACATACTTTTAAATTCACTTTCTTTATAATCCACTTGATACACTGCAAATTGATCAAATTTCAGTGGTTCATTCACTCGAATTTCCGCTTCTTTTACTTTTTCCAACTTTGGTTTTTGCCCTGCTATATTTTCACCCACAGCTTTATATAATACAGCATTCGTTTGGAAGTTTTTCGCAATCATTTTATCGCCTACACGATCAATCGCTTCCTCAAAAACTTCCTTGTCCTTACTTTTATCATAAACTTCTTTTATAAATTTCTCGTTTTTTAAGTAGTATTGTCCATCCGTCCCTGGTATTTCTTTCGTTTCACCATCACGTAACCAAAGTGCTTCGTCTACGTACATACTCGGTAAAAAACGAAGCATCGCACCGAATAAAAAGATAATAAGACCGATATGATTTACATATGGACCCCAACGCGAGAAGCGTCCCTTTTCTGCTAAAACGTTTCCGTCTTCCACTTTCACATTATAGTTTCTTTTCTTTAAATTCTTTTGCACTGTTTCCAGGTCACCATCTTGCGGTGTACCAGTCCCATATATTCTCTGTCTCTTTAAAAAGCTAGGATGTCTTTTTACGCCTTGCTTTTTCAAAGCTTTATAAAGCGGAATAACGCGGTCTAAACTACATATCACAAGTGAAATACCGATAGAAGCAATCAAAATCATATACCACCATGAACCGTATAAATTATTAAATCCTAATTGATAGTATAATTGTCCTAAAAATCCGTATTCTTGTTTATAATATTCAGCTGGTGCAATCCCTGGAGTTATGTACATTTCTTGCGGAAAAATAGTTCCTATCGCTGATGCAGCTAAAGTTATAACGATTAGCCATACACCCACTTTTACAGAAGAGAAAAAGCTCCAAATTTTATCGACTATCGTTTTTGTTTGCGTGAGAGATCTCCGTGCACTCCCCTCATAGCGCATATCCAATAGTTTTGCATTTTCATTGCTTTCAAATGGTTTCCCGCAAGCTTCACAAAAAACGGTTCCTATCGGATTAACATGTCCACATTCACACTTAATTTCTTTCAACACTCTCACCGCCCCTGTATCTATATGTACTATTGTATATTCTAACCTCGAGTTACCGCAATACTCAGAATTTTTAAACCAGAGGCACTATAGACACGCACCTCTTATGTAAAGGCTTTCTTTATTACGGAGTAATTTTCTTTAAATACCCTTCTAACTGTTCTTTCGTTTGTTCACCTATAATTTGCTCCATTACTTTTCCATCTTTATCAATCAAAAAGCTTGTCGGTAATGGACCTACTCCATATGTTCCTATAATCTTTTGTCCTTTATCAATTGCAACTGGGAATTTCAAATCATATTGGTTCACAAAGTTCTTTACCGCAATATCCGTTTCATCTGCATCTAACGCTATGATTTCAACGCCTTTTTCTTTATACTTTGGATATAACTCATTCATATAAGGCATTTCTTTTTCACAAGGTTTACACCACGTGCCCCAAAAGTTTAAAAATACACCTTTCCCCTTTAAATCTTTTAGTTCAATTTTCTTCCCTTCTAAATCCGTCACAACAAAGTTAGGTGCTTCTTTTCCGATTTGCATTTTCTCTTTATTAGCAAAGAATCCTTGATAAAGGGTAAATCCTACAGCACCACATAAAATGAGTAGAATAATAACGCGAAATAATAAGCGATTTTTCTTCATATTACCTCTCCTCTCCTCGGTAAATGTTATGTATTATCTTCTGTAAATGTTGTATTGAATAAATCACCAGCAGAGCACTCCACTGGTGAATTTTTAACTCTATAGCTTATCTTGGCTTTGTAGAAGCAAGCGCGCGTAATTGTTTCACCTCATGTGGTGTCAATTCTCTCGCATCACCAGGTCGCAGGCTTCCTACTTCTAAGAAAGCATAACGTTCACGTTTTAATTTCACTACTTTACAGTCTAACGCTTCAAACATACGACGCACTTGACGATTACGTCCTTCATGAATTGTTAATTGTACAATAGCCATCTCTTTACGCTTGTCCCAAGAAATGATTTTCACATGTGCTGGTGCTGTTTTACCATCTTCTAGTGCAACACCGCGTTCTAACATACGAATTTTCTCACCTGTTAGTGGACCTTTTATTTTTGCAACATACGTTTTTTCAACTTTATATTTAGGATGCATTAATATATTTGCGAAGTCCCCGTCGTTTGTCATTAATAATACTCCTGACGTATCATAATCTAGACGTCCGATTGGGAATAAACGTTGTGTAATTTCAGGGAAAAAGTCTGTTACAACATTTCTACCTTTATCATCTGATACACTTGAAATTACACCAGTTGGTTTATATAGTAAAAAATAAACAGGTTCTTCTTTTTCAAGAGGGATGTTATTTACTTCTACTTTATCTTGAGGAGTTACTTTTGTTCCTAACTCTTTCACTATTTTTCCGTTAACTTTTACTTTTCCTTGCTGAATTAATTCCTCAGCCTTTCTTCTCGATGCAATACCTGCTTGCGCAATCACTTTTTGTAATCGTTCCATTTCTTTTTTTCACCTCGAATTTATCTTACCTTACATTAGAAAGACTTGGCAACCGCATACGCTTTACGGTTATTCGCTCCATCTCACTTAAACAACATAGCGATGATAATAAACATATAAAGGTCAAATCATGTTTTTATCCTTTATTATTGTCCATATTTTTCATATTTCTCACAATAAAAGTTCATCATTTTGTCAAAAATACTGCATAAAAAAACCACTATTAAGCTACACCTTAATAGTGGTCGTATACGTATTATACGCGAAATAGCATAAAAAATGAATAGCTTTACTGAAACAATAGAGAAACAAAGACAATCGAGCAAATAATTCCGATTAAATCTGCAAAAAGACCTACTTTTAATGCATCTCCCATTTTTCTAATACCAACAGCTCCAAAGTATACTGTTAAAATATAAAAAGTCGTATCTGTACTCCCTTGCATCGTAGAAGCTAATCTCCCAATGAATGAATCTGGCCCATATGTGGCAATTAAATCAGTCGTAATACTTAGACCAGCAGAGCCAGAAATAGGGCGTATTAGTGCTAATGGAACGATTTCTGCTGGAACATGAATTAAATCTAACATTGGCTTCATTACTGATATCATTGCATCTAGCGCACCTGACGATCGGAATATAGAAATAGACACAAGCATTCCAACCATAAACGGTAAAATGGAAATTGCAATTTGAATCCCTTCTTTTCCTCCCTCAACGAACGATTCATACGTCGGCACTTTCTTTATCGTCCCATATAAAAGGATAAAACCAATTACACAAGGGATTACCCATAAGGAAATTGTATTTACAATACTCATTTTTTCCGCCCCTTTCTACTCCTTCTTCGGTAAAAATAGCGGTCAATCCAAATTGCTCCAATCATAGAAAGTACTTGTGCAATAAAAGTTACCCCAACAATTTCAGTAGGATTCGCTGATTCATACGTCATTCGAATTGAAATGACTGTCGTAGGAATTAATGTAATAGCCGATGTATTTAATGCTAGAAACGTCACCATAGAACGGCTCGCCGAATCCTTTCCTCCATTTAACTCTTTTAGTTGTTCCATCGCTTTAATACCAAGAGGAGTTGCTGCATTACCTAGACCAAAAAAGTTTGCCATCATATTGGATAAAATAAATCCCATGGACGGATGATCCTTCGGTATTTCTGGAAACAACCTCTTTACTATCGGCATAAAAAGTGTAACTAACTTTTTTAACAGTCCCGCTTCCTCTGCAATTTTCATTAAACCAAGCCAAAATACTAAAACACTAATAAGTCCTATACAAATCGTTACTGCATCTTTTGCCCCGTCAAATACAGCTTTATTCACTTCTTCCATCGTTCCGTTTATCATGGCGTATACAATCCCAATAACAGCCATCGCTACCCATACGAGATTAACCATCGTTCCCAACACCTATCATGTAAGAAAAAATCTCTTTCACATTATTCCAGTAAAGTCCCGTTGTAGCTACTAACTTCCGTTTACTATAAAATAAATTCCGTTCTCCAACTTTCTCATTACCAACATAAACATCTGTCTTTCCAACCTTTACTCCGTCCTTAAGATTTGCACTTTTATCAAGTTCAACTTTTAATACCACGTTCTTTCTTTCCTCTTCAGTTAACGGTACTGAAAAACCATTTTTCGTATAAACATGGTTGGCATACTTCTTTTCATTTATTTCAGCAATTGCTCCTTGTCCTAAAACTTTCGTTTGTTTGAAACGTTCAAAACCTTTATCAAACAAATTCATATGATCATCCCAGTCACTAGAAGCACTCAAAGTTACGACAATTAAATCTAGTCCATCTTTTGATGCCGTTGTAACAAGCGTTCTTCCTGCTTTCTTCGTAAAGCCTGTTTTTCCTCCTGTTGCAAATTCATAATAAGATGTCACCAGCTTATGTTTATTTTTCCACGGGTAATCCCAAGAATCTGATTTATACGTTTTTGTTCCAAAGATTTTCTTAAAGTTCTCGTTCCCCATTGCATATTTTGTTAATAATGCCATATCGTAAGCCGACGAATAATGTGATCCATCTCCATCTAAACCATGAGGGTTTGAGAAGTGAGTATCTTTCATTCCAATTTCTTTTGCCTTCTCATTCATTAAATATACGAATCCATCTATACTCCCACCCACACTTTCAGCAATTACTTGCGCTGCGTCATTACCAGATCTAAGCATAAGTCCGTATACTAAATCTTCTAACTTCACTTTTTGTCCAGGCTTTAAATAGATTGCCGATCCTTCCACTCTCACCGCTTCATTACTAACTGATACCATTTCTTTCATCTTCCCTGATTCAGCAGCTAACAAGGCGGTCATGATTTTTGTTATACTAGCAATTTTTTGCGGCTCATGTTCTGCTTTTCCGTATAATACACGACCAGACTGTTGCTCCATTAATACAGCATTTCGAGCACTGACATTGCTGTTCATCTTTGCATATGTAGGAATCGGCATAACGCTTGCGTACATAATAAGAAGCGTAATGATTACACAAATTCGTCTCATATTTCCCCCACGTCCTTTTGGCACTTTTTGTACAAGTGTATGCTTGGCCTTTTAAAATATGAACGAAATCTTCCTTCTGCTTCCATTAAAAAAGACGCAGGGAATTTGCGTCTAATATGGTGTCCATTCAATTTGTTTCGCAGTTTCAAACCTTTTTTCTACATCAGGCCAGTTTACAACATTCCACCAGTTTTTAATATATTCATCTTTTCGATTTTGGTATTGTAAATAATACGCATGTTCCCAGACATCTAGTACAAGAAGTGGTATCGTATCCCATTGTGTAAATAATTGATGAAGTGTACTTTGCAAAATTTCTAACCTTCCAGACCGGGGCACCCAAACGAGAATTGCCCAGCCTGAACCTTCTACTTTAGAGGCCGCTTCTGTAAAATGTTTTTGGAAACGTAAAAAGCTCCCAAAATCTTGTTCGATTTGTTGTGAAAAAGCACCTCTTGGACTTCCACCACCATCTTTTTTCATGTTATTCCAAAATATTGTGTGTAAGTAATGACCTGATCCATGAAAAGCCGCTTCCCTTTCCCAATGCTTAATTAAATCAAATTGATTTGTTTTTCTCGCTTCTTCCATCATCTTCTCTGCTTTATTTAACCCTTCCACGTAACTACGATGATGTTTATCATGGTGTAACATCATAATTTCTTTAGAAATATACGGTTCTAACGCATTATACGGATAAGGTAATGGTGGGAGTGTATGTCCTCCAATTGGAACAGCTCGTTCACTATCCCCTCTTTCATATAATTCATACTCCTCTTCTTCTTGCATAAATACTTCCTGCAAGTGATGCTGAATATGTTCTACATCATCGCTTATTTCATACATAAACTCTGCATCTGTTTCATACTCATGCTCTTTCATACGCTCTAATAACGTCTGAATTTTATAAGCAAGCATATGGACATCATACACTTCCATTGCGCGGCTATCTAATACATGAAGAACACTTTCACACCAATTTTCTACTTCATGAAAGTAATCTGTAAATACACCTTGCTGATTCATGTTGCACCTCCCTAATGCTATCCACTTAACTATATTCAACGAAAATCCCTTATATAACTGTACAAAAGGAAAAGAAGCTAAGTCACCTTAGCTTCTTTTTCTCAATCAATATTTGTGTAACATCTTTGTCTGATAATCCGTCTCATAATATTCTAGTTCTTCACGCATCAATTGAAATTTACCTTCTAAACTCTTCATCACTTGCCCCAAAGATGCAGGTGGTGTTTGTTGAAAAACGATAGAATTTTTTCCTGTATATGCAGACCGACTATTTTCATACCAATAATCACTCTTCGGTGAAAAAAACTCTGCAATTACTTGATGGTAAATTTTATATAAAATTTTTTCAGCTGCTGTTTTTCGAAATGGCTGACTATTCAACAAAACAAAACATGCATCATGTCCTTCTTCACAAAAAACGAGAAGTCGTCTCATTGATGCTAATAACCCTTTATAATATTGCTCATTCCCTGCCGGTGTCTCCTCTAATAAAGAAGGCAACGTATGATAATTTACATAATTGGTTATCAAATAAATAGCATCTTCTAAAAATATAGAAACTTGTTCTGTTTGATTTTCAACCATCAAATTAGACATTTTTTCTCTCTCCTTTGCCATTTCACGCTATTTCTACTCTTTTATTTTTATGTAATTCAGCCAATATTTCTTGTACTTTCGACACCGTTCCCTCATCAAAATATTGTTGAAATTCTTCCATATTATTTAAATACAAACGTTTTTGCGCACGAAGCTCCCTATCTTTCACTAAACAACATATCGCTACAATATCGCGCAAATATATGTTTTGTTCTTCTACTTTATACACTGGATTTCCTTCAAAAGGAGTAATTTCTTGTAAAACTTCTTCAAAATATCGAACGTATAAAACCGAAAAAGTTTTCTCTTTATCATTTAATATATATGTCACTTCAGATCTGTTAAAAAAGTCTTCTGATGTATTAGGTTTCGCTTTTTCTAACTCATATCCTACATAACCTTTTATAATCATATACTCCCCCTCCTCCTTCTTTCATCTTATTCTAACTTAATTTTCTGATAAACAAAATATTCTTTTAAATATACCTATATAAAAAATAGCTCCCCTATACAGGAATTTACCTTTTTATTTTTCTTGAAGTTTGTCATAATAATATTATTGTCTCAGTTTTCTTACACAAGGAGAGTTGTATTTATGTCGTTTTCATGGAAACGTTTCTTACAAATCGGGAAAATTATCTTCCCATTTGTTGTATTAACAATTGTATTCTTTCAAGCAAAAAAAGAATTAGCGGGCATTTCTTTTTTAGAAGCGATTGATACAATCAAAAACATTCCAACTGGAGGAGTCTTTTTAGCAATTACACTTGGTGCATTTGCTGTATCAACAATGTTCTTTTATGACTATGTTATGCTTCGTTACTTAAAAGCTGATATCCCTGTCCAAAAGATTTTCCGTATCTCGTGGATTGCTAATACTTTAAATGGATTTATCGGGTTTGGCGGTCTCGTTGGAGCCGGCGTACGCACAATGCTTTATCGTCCATACATAAAAGAAAATGGAAAACTTATTAAAAGTATCGCTTGGATGACAACTGCCTTTATTAATGGATTAGCCATTCTTTCATTTCTTGGTCTTATCGGAATATTAGACACGAGATTTATTTTACATGAAAAACCATGGCTATGGCCTGTTCTTATCTTCTTCGCTCTTTTCGTCCCTATATATATTGGATTTTCTAAATTAAAAAATAGAAAAGCGACGCAAACAGAGGGACAAGAAGAAGAGGAGAAAAATCCAACTGTTTTATACTCATTAGTTTCATTAGTCGAATGGGTATCTGCTGGTATTGTTATGTACGTCATATTACTATTATTTGGAATTGAAATCGAATTCCAAAAGTTTTTAGGCGTATATGTCATTGCTGCTTTAGCTGGTGTCGTTAGTCTTGTTCCTGGTGGCCTTGGATCATTTGATCTTGTCTTCTTAACTGGGCTTGGGCAATACGGCATCGATACAGGTGTTTTACTCCCTGCTATGTTATTATATCGTCTCGTCTATTACATCTTACCATTCTGCCTTGGTCTCATTTTTGCAGCTTTTGAAATGACAGGAGTAGCCATTAAAAAGTTTGAAGATAAACCTTTTATTGCGCCTGCACTAGAGACAACTGGTGTTATATGGACTTTGCAGCGTGACTTTCTAGGAAAGTTAGGTTCTTGGGCATCTGCTGCTTTAACGGTATTTGCTGGCTTAATGGTTATTTTATCAACCATTCTACCGACAAGTATAAATCGGGCACACGCCTTACATATTCTAGCTCCAAAACACCTTATTCAATTTTCTTTTAGCTTATCGCTAACATTCGGTATTCTCCTCCTCATTCTTTCACGGGGAATATATTACGGAACAAAACGTTCTTATTATATGACGATTGTTTCTTTAATTGGAGCTGCTATTTTTAATACACTAAAAGGAATTGATGTTGAAGAAACGTTTATTTTATTAATCGTACTCGCTGTATTGTATATGCTTCGTAAAAGGTTTGTACGTGAGAAAATGGAAGTCTCACTTTCCGATATCGTAAAAGTTTTTATATTCCTACTTGTAACGTTATATTTATATAAAAACTTAGGTATTTTATTTGCAGGTGCAAAAGAAGCATTCAAACCTGATTTTGTCGTTCGTAATATTACACAAGTGAAACGAAGTGCATTAGCAGCTGCCTTTTTTGTTCCTACTTTTTTACTAATTGGTTCACTCATTGCAAATCGTTATCGAAATGAATTTCCCGGGCAACCAGCTAATGATAAAAGATTACAAAACTTCTTAGATGAACATGGCGGAAATGTACTTAGTCATTTAGGTTTTTTAGGAGATAAACAGTTCTTTTTCAGTAGCGATGGAAAAGCTCTCATTCTCTTCTCAATAACTGGAAAACGACTTATTGTACTAGGTGATCCAATTGGGGACCCTTCCTCCTATCGTACTGTATTGCAAGAGTTTTTAGCTGAGGCTGATCGATTTGGATACATTTGTGTATTCTACCAAATTGAAAGCAAATGGATGAGTTTATATCACGATTTTGGTTATAACTTCTTTAAGCTCGGTGAAGAAGCTGTTGTTGATTTAAATACATTTACAATAACAGGAAAGAAACGTGCTGGCATGCGAGCTACTTTCAACCGTTTTGAAAGAGAAGGCTATACATTCTCTATTCACGAGCCACCTTTCTCAGACGAATTATATGAAGAATTAAGAAAAGTTTCAGATGCATGGCTTGGTGGAAAAAAAGAGAAAGGTTTTTCACTCGGATACTTCGATCGTGAATATATTAGTCGCGCTCCTATCGCAACATTATCTGATGCAGATGGAAAAATTATTGCATTCACAACATTCATGCCCGTATATCAAAACGGATCATTATCTGTCGATTTAATGCGATATTATCCCGATGCGCCTAGCGGCATTATGGACGCAATTTTCATCCACTTATTCCAATGGGCAAAAGAAAATGAATACCACTCCTTTAATATTGGTATGGCACCACTTTCAAATGTTGGTTTATCTACACAGTCTTTCTGGTCTGAACGAGTGGCTGCTGCAATCTTTAATAACGTTCGTTATACGTATAGTTTCAGCGGATTACGACATTTTAAAGAAAAATATAAACCAGCATGGAGCGGTAAATATTTAGCATTTAGGAAGAATCATTCTTTACCAATTACAATGCTCTCTGTAACAAAATTAATAGGAAAAAGAAAAAACAGCTAAATTCTTAGCTGTTTTTTCTTTTTTGCACTTGTACAATAAATTCTTTTTCATACTTCTTACCATTTATATAGAAATCCCCCCACATTTTATACGTGCCCTCGGCAGGAAATGTAATCCGGTATTGTAATTGCTCATCCGTATCTACAGGCATAGCGTATAAAAAGTTCTCCTTCGTTTCATCCACGATATAGAGTGACTCTACTTCTCCTCTCTCTGAATGTAATTTCAATTTTTCACCCTTTTTCGCTTGAAACTGAAATGTTAACGTAACTGGTTCATTCGGATGTAATGCTCCAAATAAAAGAGAAACTTCATAATCTCCTATTTTTTTTGTAAGTACACTGTCGATTGGAAATTTCACTTTTTTCTTATTATTCTCCTCTTTCGTTCTACCAAAATCTTTCCTAGCGAATGACTCTACGGACTTATTTTTATCTTCGTATAAAAATATTGTATATTCTTCGTCTTTCGCTATTTTGGAAGATAACTTATATGACCCGTTCCCTGCAAATGTAGGTTTAATTTGTTGTATGTTTTTTAGCTGTCCGTCTACAATCACTGCCCGAATTTGATCATTTACACCACGAATTTCATTATTCTTTTTGTTTAACAACTGAAATACAATATCTACTTTCTCATTTCCCTTTCCATTTGAAACATCCCACTTTACTTCCTGAACATCTCCTACAGTCTCTTCGTTTTCTTGATATTTTTTTATGTAAAATCCTCCTGCCACAATAAGTACTAACGCAATAAGCCCAATGACAAGATTTTTCAAAACATCACCTACCATTTTTATTGTCTCTATTCATACAAAACTTCTTAAGATATATATTCTAGATTATGATTTATGAAATCCTCCTATTTTGCACATATTACAAATAATAAAAAGATTTTAATTGAAAGGATTCGTAGTGTATAATGCAAATGATATTGATTTCTATCAATACATTATAAGGAGGACTTTTCATGAGTGTACATATCGAAGCAAAACAAGGCGAAATCGCTGAATCTATTCTATTACCTGGTGATCCATTACGTGCAAAATATATCGCTGAAACATTTCTAGAGGACGTTACTTGCTATAATAACGTACGTGGTATGTTAGGTTTCACTGGAACTTATAAAGGAAAACGTGTATCTGTTCAAGGTACAGGTATGGGTGTTCCTTCTATTTCTATTTATGTAAACGAATTAATCCAAAGCTACGGAGTTAAAAATTTAATTCGCGTTGGAACTTGCGGTGCAATTCAAAAAGATGTAAAAGTTCGTGATGTTATTATCGCAATGACGGCTTGTACTGATTCTAATATGAACCGTTTAACATTCCCAGGATTTGATTTCGCGCCAGCTGCAAA
The DNA here is from genome assembly GCF_022662595.1 of Bacillus cereus group sp. BfR-BA-01524. Lineage (NCBI taxonomy): Bacteria > Bacillati > Bacillota > Bacilli > Caryophanales > Bacillaceae > Bacillus > Bacillus cereus group sp. BfR-BA-01524. The sequence continues at coordinate 74,748 of NZ_JAKUDW010000017.1, forward strand.
CTTTGATCTTTTAAAGAAAGCTTACGATGCTGGAACTGAAAAAGGATTACACGTTCGTGTCGGTAACGTTTTAACAGCAGATGTGTTTTATCGCGAAAGCATGGACATGGTTAAAAAACTTGGAGATTACGGTGTATTAGCAGTAGAAATGGAAACAACTGCTCTTTATACATTAGCAGCGAAATACGGTGTAAATGCATTATCTGTATTAACAGTTAGCGATCACATCTTCACTGGCGAAGAAACAACATCTGAAGAGCGTCAAACTACATTTAACGAAATGATTGAAATCGCTTTAGATGCAGCAATTCAACAATAATACATTAAAGAACTCGTCATACGTCTGGTGAGTTCTTTTTATGTGACTTTTTATAAATAACTATTTTATAAAGAGACAGATTTCTCCCCTCTACTTTCTTGTAACGTTTGTTATAATAAAGTGAAACTTTAATCAGTGGGGATTTTTCCCATTCCCCACTGATTATGAGTTGAGCCAATCGGACTTTTACGGGCAGTTGATCTCCCACCTAACTCTCTTGTATTTGCCGAATTTTGAAGTGGGAGTCTTATTGCCGGTTAAAGCGGGATAAAGAAATCATTTACAGTATTTCTCATAAGAGGTGACGCAGTGAAAAACAGAAGTATCGTCTTTAAACTATTTTTATTAACATCAACTTTATTTACAATCATATTCCTACTTTTTTTCCTAGGACAATCTCTATTTTTAGAGAAATTTTATATTAATAAAAAAGTAAAAACAGTCCAAACTGCTTTTGAAAAATTCGTAGATAATTATGACAAAAGTGATAAAAGTTATGAAAAAGTTAGAAAACTAAAACAAGAATTTCATGATAAAACAAATGCCGATATGCAGTTTTTGGATTCTAACGGTATTATTAAAAGTGATAACAATTACTATATCTATGTATATAATCCCAACGATACTAAACAGTATTCCATTCCACTCAATAATCTTTTAACACCAGAAGAATATAATAAATTCGAAAATTTAGGTTTAAAAAAAGATGTAATAATCAATGTTGATGGAGTCGTACAAGAAAATAATATAATCACACCACAAAAATTAGGAACGAATTACAATCAATGGCAAAACGAACATTTCTATTCGGATTTCCAGTCAATTAATGGTAACCCTTCTAAGAATAGACTTGGGAGCCGATACAAATCTACAACTCGCATCGTCTTTACAGGTGTTATAACTAAGTTACAGCTCCCATCCAAAGCTGAGGTTCGTCTTGCAAATGATATTGAAACATTACAAGCCGTTCAATATTTTGCAGATATTATTAGAGATGGTACTTCTAACTCGAACCAATTAAACACTTTCATATTAGATGGCGGAGAAAATATAAAAAATAGTATCTTTGTAAAGCCTATTATGGAAAACGGAAAGATTACAGAATACGCTTTTGCGATAGCATCTTTGCAGCCTGTTAATGAAGCGATGCTCGTTTTAAAAGATTATTATGTTTATGCCTTAATCATCGTGTTTCTCGTTATTATTTTGTTATCCTTCTACTACTCAAAAATCATTGTTAAGCCATTAATTAAAATGAATCGTGTTACAAAAAAAATGGCTAATTTTGATTTCAGCGAGAAATTACCTATTACAGCCGACGATGAAATTGGCGGGCTTTCCGGCAGTATCAATACATTATCTGTAAATTTAAAAGATCGAATCGATCGATTAAATGTTGCCAATACAAAGTTACAACAAGATATTGAACGTGAACGTCAATTAGAGAAAACAAGAAAAGAATTCATTTCTGGCGTATCACACGAATTAAAAACACCTCTAAGTGTAATTAGAAGTTTTGCAGAAGGAATTAAAGATGGTGTTAGTAAAGATACATCGTATTATACTGATGTTATTTTAGAAGAAACAGAAAATATGAACAGGCTGATTGTTGAAATGTTAGAATTAGCAAAGTTAGAATCTGGTACTTACAAACTAGATATGACGACGTTCTCAATCGGTGAATTAACGCAACAAGTCTATACAAAATTATTATTTAGCATAGAAGAAAAGCATTTACAAGTGAACGTCGATGCAGACCCTTCTATACTTGTTAAAGCAAATCGTAGTCGTATTGAGCAAGTAGTTGTGAACTTACTAAGTAATGCAATTCGTTATACGCCAGATGGAGAAAAAATACAAGTCTCCATTATAGAAGCAGAAGATACCGTAAAAGTCGAAATCGAAAATACAGGAAACCCTATCCCTGAAGAAAGTCTTGAAAAAATTTGGGATCGCTTCTATCGTCTAGATGCATCTCGTAGCCGTCACACCGGAGGTACCGGTCTCGGATTATCTATTGTAAAAAACATTTTAGACCTCCATCATGCCGAGTACGGTGTGTATAATACGACTAACAGTGTTGTATTCTATTTCAATTTACAAAAAGTAAAAGAAGTCAAATAATTTGTCTTAATTTCACTAGGAGTTCACATGAAATTCACACTCTCCCTTTATAGTAAGAAACAAGTTAATCCTTTCCTTTACACATATAAAAGAGGAGAGTGCGTGAAATGAAACAAGCAGGACAACCTATTCAAAACGAAAAACAATTAGAAACTATCAAAAATATACTTTTACAATCTTCGAAACGCGATGGCTTATTATTCGTATTAGCTGTAAATTCTGGCTTAAAAGTAAGTGAAATCTTACAATTAAAAGTTAGTGATGTAATCGATGAAAATGAAAATGTTCGCCATTCCATTTTATTTTACAATGAAAAAGTGAAGAAACATAAATGGTTTGCTGTAAATGAAGACTTACAGCACGCAATCGAAGACTACATGAAAGAACGTAAAACTTGGAAACGTAATGAACCATTGTTAAAATCTCAAAAAGGAACAAAATCTATTACGAGACAACATGCATGGTACATTTTAAACAAAGCTGCAAAAGAAGTTGGATTAGAAGGGATTAGCTCACATACACTTCGAAAAACTTGGGGCTATTGTGCATACAAATCAGGTGTTGATATTGCATTTTTACAACACTTCTTTGATCACAGTACTCCATCAAAAACTTTAAAGTATATCGGTATTGCTTAATAGCTCTTATACATAAAAAAGGTTACCATATAAAAAAATGGTAACCTTTTTTATATTTCATATTCTCTTTTCTTGTCTCTCCTATACTGTAGTGGTACTCTAATAATAAGGGGGAGAAATTATGAACACACTTACAATTGAATTACCGCAAGAAACGGCTGAAAAACTTGATTTATTAAAACAAGCTTATGAAAAGAAAACAGGTGCTTCTATTTCTAAGAGCACTCTCGTTCAAACACTTATCTCAAAAGAATTTATCCAAGCGATAACTCCTTTTGATTTACAACAATTCGTCAACGGAAAAGAACAGCATTAATCGCTGTTCTTTTTTTATCTCTATTTAAAATATACAAAGTTTTTTATATATTTTTAGAAAAACCATTGACAATGATAATGATAACCATTATCATTTATTATGAAGCCAACAATTGATGAATCAACCAAACGCTCAGTAACATTGTTACCCCTCTTTTTCATATAGAAAGGCACTGTACATTCCCCCTGTTTGTACAGTGCCTTTCTTGTTTATTATCATTCAAAAAAATTTAATTGCTCCGGCTTCGGCTCACCATATGTAATGTTCATCATTTTCATAAGCTGTTTCGCATTATCTGCTGCATCCCCACCTGAATTGTTGTTAAACAGTACGTATATATCCTTTGTTTTCTTTTTTAATTGCTCTAGTCGTTCAATCCATTCTTCCAGTTCTTTATTGTTGTAGCGATATAAACAGCGAACCGCTCTCCAATTTTCCCCTTTATCCAGCCAACCATGAACATTTCGACCGTGAAAACGTATTAATGCCATGTCTGAATTCGTAACCTCTAGCACGAGTGGCACCGAACCTATTCCAGCCTGTGGTTCATCACAAATTGTATGAACCCATTTCTCCTGTTCTAGAAACTGTAACGTCTTATCTCTCATTTCTGGATAAAACCATGTTTGATTTCGAAATTCTATTGCACATGGTAAACCTTCCATTTTTTCTTTCGTATATCGAAGAAAATCTACATTTTTCTTTTTGCAATCAAACCATGGTGGATATTGAAATAAAATTGTTTTTAATTTATTAGCTTCTATTAAAGGAAGAATAGACTGTTTATACACATCAAACATCTCATCGAACGTAGAAAAAGGAATTTCACCTTTCATATGTCCTGTCATTCCCTGATACGCTTTTACGACAAAAGAAAAATCTTTCGGCGTTTCCATTGCCCATTTTATATAATTTCGTGCAGGTTGCATCGCGTAAAATGAACTATCCACCTCTACAATAGGAAAATACTCGCTATATGTTCGTAATTTATTTCTATTTTCATAGGAATCTATGTATAAAGAATTATGATCTCCCCATCCTGTCACCCCAATGAACAGCACATATATCCCTCCCTTTTTAACTTCATCTTCTATTCATTTTCCAAACACTTTGCATCATGTAGCCTTTTCTTTAAGAGTATCCTTATAAAAATATGATATACTATATGGAAGAATTTTTAAAATGAGGGGTTATTTATTTATGCTTCCAAACAATGCTACTGTATTTCATGAAAAACGAATTGAAGAACTAGAAAATAAAGTACGTTTTTATGAAGAACTTGTGAATCAATTACCACATCATTTCACATACAAAAATCCACATATTGGTTTACAAATAAAGAAAACCAGAACAACTCATTCCATTCAAGAAATACCAAAAGAGAATAAAGACGCTAATTTTCAACTTACTTGTGATTCATTATTTTTATTTGAACAACTTGAAAAACACCTTGTTCATATTTTTGATGCTTTTTCACATCATGTAACCTTTGTCGATAATAAAGGGAATATTACTTTATGTAATCAAGTTGCCGCAGATGATTTCGGTGTAATACGCAATGATATTATTGGAAAACCAATTCAACAATTACTAAACTTGCCGGAAGAAAAAATCAAAGCAATTGAAACATTAAGAACCGGAACAGAAATATATAATGAAGAAGTTTTAGACAAAAACTATGGCATTATAAATAACCGAATTATTCGTGATTATAACGGTGAGATTTTTAGAGTTATTAGTGTCTTTCATTATTTAAATACAGAACGTGATGCAGAGAAGTTTTCGTTAGCAGGACGAATCGCAGCTGGAATTGCACACGAAGTACGAAATCCTCTTACAACAGTACGCGGATACTTACAATTTTTACAAGAAAGTGTTTCTCCATCAAATAAAGAATTATTTAAAAACTTGCTTATTCCTGAATTAGATCGTGCAAATAATATTATTACAAAATTTTTAGCGATTTCAAAAACACGTGAATTTACAAGAGAACCGTTTCCCATCAATACATTTTTACGCGACTATATTCAACAGTTACTAGCTAGTGAAGTCTTCTTGCATAACATTTCAATTGATTATAACTTTTCTAATGAATTAGATGATATTTTAGTCAATATTGATCGACATGAACTTGTTCAAGTGTTTTTAAACCTATTTCAAAATGCCGTCGATGCTCAAGGCGAAAAACCTCTTTCTATTCAAATCACTAGTTATCGCCTAGATAACTTCGTTCGGATTACTTTCACAGATAACGGAATTGGTATTCCTCCAGCTATTCAAGAATATATCTTTGATCCATTCTTCTCAACGAAGGATTCGGGAACAGGACTAGGCTTGTCAGTAACAAAAAAAATCATTCAAAATCATAACGGTACGCTCAAAATGACTAGTGCTCCAGACGGTACAACCTTCACTATCTCTATTCCGATTTTACCTAAAGTAAATCGTGAAGCAATTAACTTATAAAATGATAATGCTGTTCTATGAACTCCCTTTAATTGTTAAGCAAACTCTAACAATTAAAGGGAGTTTTTTATGCTAATTTATTCTCTTTAAAACATATAGATTTTTTTCTACTTTTTTATTGGTCGTGTTAGGTAGGTAAACTTCTTATTTTTTGAGAAATAGTAGTTTGTCCATCACGAATTTAATTTGAATTTCATTTTAATATATAGTAACGACTATTTATTCTATAAAAGAAAGGAATGAAAAGATGAACAATAAAAATAAAGGAAAAGTATTTTATGGTAATGATTGTTGCGAAGTAAGAGCTTGTAGTTATATCAACATCTCTAAGTCCGAACTTAAAGAATTTGTTAGACTTCTTCAAGTTCTTGGCCAAGCTATTCAAGCTGTCTTTCAAAATCATTCTCAAGTTAATATCAATAACTTGATTGATGTCCTAAATAACCTACAGAAATTCCTTAATTGCTTAGATTTGTCTCCTGCACAAAAACAAATCGGAAATTCTATTATTGCTAACCTATTAACTATTTTAAAAACAACACCTTTCTCATGCGGAGCATTATACGTTGAACTACAAAGCCTGCTTAATTATTTATTGTATATCGCTAAGTTATTCAAAATTGATTGCTGTGCTATCGATAATCTCGTTAAACTCATTTCAGAAATTCAAGCTATCTTAGTTCGATATGGATCTGGTTGCCTAGGTGGAGGAACTACTGGTGCTACGGGGGCTACTGGACCTCAAGGTCCGGCGGGCGCTCAAGGCGCTACCGGTGCTCAAGGTCCGGCTGGTGCTCAAGGACCTCAAGGTGCTCAGGGACCAGCAGGTGCTCAAGGTGCTACTGGACCTCAAGGTGCTCAAGGTATTCAAGGTCCAGCGGGCGCTCAAGGTGCTACTGGTGCTCAAGGTCCAGCCGGCGCTCAAGGTGCTACTGGTGCTCAAGGTCCAGCGGGCGCTCAAGGTGCTACTGGTGCTCAAGGTGCTACTGGCGCAACAGGACCAGCAGGTACTCCGATCCCTATAACTACAGCTGTCTTAGGTAACACAAATGCACAAACAGTATCACCAGGAAGCAATATACAATTCAATGAAACATTTGAATTAACAAACCTCTCCTTTAACGGCTCTGATACTCTAACTGTTTTAGAAACTGGTGTATACGATATTAACTTCTCCGCATCTACAACATTCCCAGGCTCTTCACCATTTGGTTTCGGTCTTTCATTTAATGGCCAACCACCTAGTCGTAATTTTTCAACTAACGTTATCGGTAGTGCGGTTTCTTTCTCAACGATTATTACTTTAACAGCTGGTACAACAATCTCTGTACAACCTACAGCAAATACTATCTCTATTCCAAATACAGGTGAAACAACTGCAGTACTAACCGTCTTCCGAATTTACTAATTTTCGTCAAATAATCATATTTATAGTTATATGTTTAATTGACTGTGTATTAAATCTCTCTTTTAATAAAAAGGAGCACTTATTTGGGAGGATAAGTGCTCCTTCTTTACGTTTCTTTACCTCAAATTTACTCTATCTTAATCCTCATTTTGTATGATAAATAATGAAGTCAAAGATATGAAAGAGGGATGAAAAATGAGAGTTATGTCACCGATACGCATTTGGATTGCACTTATGATATGCATTATTTTATGTGTAGGATTTTTTTTAACTCTAAAATATTCCACTATTTCAAAAGCAGAGAGAAAAACAGTTCCATACAAACTTTTGTATACGAAACAAAACGACATCCTTTATTCCAATTACACAAATAATGAAAAAAAAGTTATAAAAGGAATGCTTATTACGAAAGCTTCTAATTACGAAACTCTACTTCAAATTGCTGAATCGATTAAAGATCAGTATACAAATAAAGGAATTGATGAAATCACGCTGTCTATCCATAATGAAAATAATGGTAGTTATGAAGAAGAATTACCTTACGAACCGATTAGTAAAGGAAAAATAATCGTCACATACGATTCTCAATCCTTTGGCAGTACGAACATTACTCTTAATGAATAGTAGCATTTATCTCACTCATTATGAGCTCACTTTATTTTTCACATGAGAAAGAGGCGAATAATGAAATTCGCCTCTTTTTTCACCATAATGATGGAATCCACTCTTTCACTTTATCAAACCACTCTTGCTGTTCTTTTTTCCTTTG
>NZ_JAKUDW010000018.1:0-78876 GCF_022662595.1 Bacillus cereus group sp. BfR-BA-01524
ATGTAATGCGTTAATGGAAAAAACAATGTTGGGTGAAGCTGGATTCATGACTGGATTGAAACCGGATGTGTTAGATCCGATGATTGATTTTGTAAAGGATGTAGAGCCTGGATATAGTAGTATTTTAGCAGTTTCAGAAGTAGAGGCTGCGATGCGTAAGACGAAAGTGAATAAAACAAAAACAGTTTGTACATTTTGTGGTGTAGGTTGTTCATTTGAAGTATGGACGAAAGACCGCCACATTTTGAAAGTACAGCCTGTTTCAGATGCGCCGGTTAACGGTATTTCCACATGTGTAAAAGGCAAATTTGGATGGGATTTTGTAAACAGTGAAGATCGAATTACAAAGCCATTAATTCGCCAAGGAGATATGTTTGTTGAAGCTTCATGGGAAGAGGCTCTTGAAGTTGTTGCATCCAATATGCAGCATATTAAATCAGAATATGGCAGTGATGCATTTGGGTTTATTTCCTCTTCGAAAGTAACGAATGAAGAAAATTATCTTATGCAAAAACTAGCCCGTCAAATATATGGAACGAATAATGTAGACAACTGTTCCCGTTATTGTCAATCTCCAGCAACAGACGGTTTATTCAAAACTGTCGGTATGGGCGGGGACGCTGGAACAGTGAAAGATATTGCGGAAGCTGGCCTTGTCATTATCGTTGGAGCAAATCCAACAGAAGGACATCCTGTACTTGCAACTCGTGTAAAACGTGCTCATAAATTACATGACCAAAAATTAATTGTGGCGGACCTTCGTAAACATGAAATGGCAGAGCGTGCGGATTTATTCATTCATCCGCGCCAAGGAACTGATTACGTATGGCTCGCTGGTATTACGAAATATATTATTGATCAAGATTGGCACGATAAAAAGTTCATAGCTGAAAATGTGAAGAATTTTGATGAATATAGCAAAATGGTAGAAAAGTATACGCTTGATTATACAGAAGAAATTACGGGGATTTCGAAAGAAAATCTGAAAGAAATGGCTCGTATGGTATATGAAGCAGATGGTACTTGTGTACTTTGGGGAATGGGTGTAACTCAAAATACTGGAGGAAGTACAACTTCAGCAGCAATTTCAAATCTATTGCTTGTTACGGGTAACTATCGTCGTCCTGGTGCAGGAGCATACCCATTACGCGGACATAATAACGTACAAGGTGCTTGTGATATGGCAACATTACCAAACTGGCTTCCAGGTTACCAAGCAGTTTCAGATGATGCGCTCCGTGCGAAATTTGAAACTGCATACGGTACTACAATTCCGAAAGCACCAGGGTTAAATAATATTGCAATGTTACTTGCGGCAGATGAAGGAAAACTGCGTGGTATGTATGTTATGGGTGAAGAAATGGCTTTAGTAGATTCGAATGCCAACCATGTACAACATATTTTAGCGAATTTAGATTTCCTTGTTGTTCAAGATATGTTCTTGTCGAAAACAGCTCGTTTTGCTGATGTTATTTTACCGGCAGCACCAAGCTTAGAAAAAGAGGGAACATTTACGAATACAGAGCGCCGTATTCAAAGATTATATGAAGTATTGAAGCCGCTTGGTGATTCAAAGCCAGACTGGTGGATTTTACAAAAAGTAGCTCGTGCACTTGGCGGGGACTGGAATTATGAAAGTCCAAGTGAAATCATGGATGAAATTGCATCGCTTGCACCTTTATATTCTCAGGCGACATACGATCGTTTAGAAGGATGGAATAGTTTATGTTGGGGTAGCCATGATGGTAGTGATACACCACTATTATATGTGGACGGATTTAACTTCCCAGATAAACTAGCTCGTCTATCATTAGATGAATGGGTACCACCAGTTGTAGCGCCAGATGAGTATGATTTACTTTTAAATAATGGTCGTATGTTAGAACATTTCCATGAAGGGAATATGACGAATAAATCGGCTGGTATTTTATCTAAAGTATCTGAAGTGTTCGTTGAAATCTCGCCTGAACTCGCCCTAGAGCGCAATGTGAAAGATGGTGGTCTTGTAGAATTAGCATCACCATTTGGGAAAATTAAAGTACAGGCACTTGTTACAGATCGTGTAACGGGGAAAGAGCTATATTTACCGATGCATGCAACGGTAAATGAAGAGGCAATCAATATTTTAACTGGAACGGCGACAGATCTTTATACGTGTACACCAGCGTACAAACAAACGATGGTAAAGATGCGTGTACTACGTGAAAAAGGGAATCGTCCGTTACCATCTTCAAACCCGAGAGATAAAAAGCGTAATCCGCAAAACGGTGTTGAAATCCAGCAAAAATGGCAAAGAAAACAATACGTATCACTTGTGGACTAGGGGGCGGAGATAGTGGCGAAAGAAATTACTGTAATTAAAAAGAAAGTTGTAACAGAGGAAGAACAGAAACAGCAAGTAGCAGATGAACTTCTAAATGAGCTATCTAATAATCGTGAAGCAGTAGAAGAAACGATGCAGCTTTTAGCACAGTTGCAGAAGGCTGGTATATTAGATGCGGCAATTAGTTTACTTGCTGCGAAGGAAGATGTTTCAAAAATCGCTGTGGAGCAATTAAATCGTGAACCCGTTAAAAATGCGTTAAACAATATGATGGGGGCAGGAGAAGCGTTATCTTCAGTTGACCCAGAAATAACGAAGCAAATTACGTCAAGTTTAGTTACAGGGTTGCAATTTGCAACAGACGAATTAAATAGTGGTAAAAAAACAAAAGTGATGGATTTCTTTAAAGTATTAAAAGATCCAGATATCAATAGAGCTATTACATTCGGTTTTAGCTTCTTGAAAGCATTTGGACAAGGGTTAGAGAAAAAATAGAATAAATGAAAAAGTGATGGGAAGTAGCCATCACTTTTTTCATTATATGTATAAGAGTGTTCATGTTAAGCGGAATATATTATTATTAAAAAGATGGATTAGAACTGGAAATGTGGAATCCATCTCAAATACCGTTTTAGAATTTGGAGGAATATATGCAACACCGTAAAAAACTATCTATACCAGGAGTAATGAGACATTCCTTTCAAACAGTTAAATTTGCTTTTTGGAATGTATTAACTTTTCAACTTGCTTATAAATTATTAGCAGCGATTGTGTTTGTTCCACTATTTGGAATCATTTTTAATAAGTTATTGTATTTTGGTGGTTATGCAAATGCGACAAATGATGAATTATTAGCGTTTTTAAAGACGCCTTATGGCATCTTAGCAATTGTAATTTTGTCATTGTTAGCACTGTTTCTTATCTTTACAGAATTTGCGGTGCTTATTATTATTTCGTATTTCGCTCATAAAAGACAGAAGGTGAAATTACGTCCGATTTTATATAAAACGGTAACGTATTTACCTACTCTTTTCACATATTGCTTACCAGGATTTATTTTATATGCTGTCGTATTGTTGCCTCTTTTAAATATGGGATATGAAACGGCATTAATCCCGCAAATTCAAATTCCTAACTTTATTACAGGAGAACTGTTTAAGACAACGATGGGGCAAGTTGGTTATTACACGTTCTTTGCTGTAGTCGCGTATTTGAATCTTCGATGGATTTTCGTTCTACCTATTGTTGTTTTAGAGCAAAAATCATTTCGCGTGGCAGCACGTAAAAGTGCAAATTTAGTAAAGGAAAGCTTTTTTAAAGTACTACTCTTTTTAGTAGGATTTTTTATTTCAATTGGAATTGTATATGTCGTATTTTTGGGAATATATTTATTGTGCCTATGGGGTGTTTATGAATTTACAAACCCGAAAGGAACATTTGCATTATTAGCTGAATCAACGATTTCTGTATTTTTAACGAGTACGTTGTATTTATTTAGTTTTATCGTGACGCCATTTTATATTATGGCGATTACGCGATTATACTTACAAAAGGTACCGGTTGAAGATGTTTTATTAGAAGAAGGATTAGATTATTCGAAAACGAAAGCAGATAAATGTTTCTTCCAAAAACATCGCTGGAAATTTATTGGCGTATATATTGTGGGGATTATTACTGCCGGAATGGTTGTTGCCTTCATTGTAACGTTTATTTCAAATTCGTATAAAGAACCAATTATTATGGCGCACCGCGGGTATATATCAAAAGGCGTAGAAAATACGAAAGAAGCTGTGCAAGGTGCTATTGATGCAAAAGCAGACTACGCTGAAATAGATGTATTACAAACGAAAGACGGTGAACTAGCGGTTATACATGATTTGAAGCTGAAACGTCTCGCAAATGCAAATGTGCATGTGTCAGATTTAACGATGGCTGAGTTAAGGCAGCTTACCCTTAGTCAAGATGGACTTTCAGGACAAATAAGTACACTTGATGAAATCATTAAGCTAGCAAATGGCAAAATCAAACTTAATATAGAAGTGAAGCTTCATGGGGGCGAAAAAGACTTTGTAAACAAAGTCTTAAAAACGATTAAAGATAATGAATTTGAGAAGCAATGTGTAATTCAAACGTTACACTATCCGCTTATTAAAGAGTTTAAGCGTGCAAATCCAGATATAAAAGTAGGGTATATATTGTATGCAAGTAGAGCTAACTTAAAGAATGTGAAGGCTGACTTTTACGTAGCAGAAGAATATATGTTAAATAAGAAATTAGTAAAAGAAGCAAGGAAGTTAAACAAACCAATTTACGTATGGACAGTAAATGATATGGAAAATTTAAAGGCATATTATAAGTTAAACGTAGATGGTATCATAACTGATTACCCTGAAGATGCACGTGAAACAATTAAGATGTTAAAAGAGCAAGAAGCGGAAGAAAGTGATCTGTTTGATAAAATTACTGAAACGACAGATGATTTGTTTTTAAAATTATTTATAAGTTACCCAGCTGCTAGCTAAATGCTAGCAGCTGTTTTTTTGTGAAAAGAATATATCTCTAAAGTATTAAGTAAAGTAATAACTGTATATGTATACGTTATCGTTTAGTTTTTTACATTGTTACATTATTGTCAAATAATAAATGATTACTGTTTATTTTGAAGAAGTATAATAAAAATTGAGTGAAAGATAATGGAATGTCACGAAACCCCTAATAGAATCAATGTTTTATATATTTACACTATTCTAAATATATAAACTTTAGAAAAATGATATGTTAGCGTTTTCATAACTTTTAAGTTATGCTAGAATAAGGACATAAGTTATTAATTATTACAAAAAGAAAAAAGAATCTCTTTTTTCTGTTAATTATAAGGGGGCATTTCATTATGCGTATTGGGGTACCAGCAGAAATTAAAAACAACGAAAACCGTGTGGCAATGACACCAGCAGGTGTTGTACATTTAATTCGTAACAATCACGAAGTATTCATTCAAAAGGGTGCAGGTTTAGGATCTGGTTTCACAGACGCTCAGTATGTTGAAGCGGGAGCAAAAATTGTTGATACAGCTGAAGAAGCTTGGAACATGGAAATGGTTATGAAAGTTAAAGAACCAATTGAAAGCGAATACAAACACTTCAGTGAAGGCTTAATCTTATTCACATACTTACACTTAGCTCCAGAGCCAGAATTAACAAAAGCGTTAATTGAGAAGAAAGTTGTTGCGATTGCATACGAAACAGTACAATTAGAAAACCGTTCTCTACCATTACTTGCACCTATGAGTGAAGTAGCTGGTCGTATGGCTGCACAAATTGGTGCGCAATTCCTTGAGAAAAACAAAGGCGGTAAAGGTATCTTACTTGCAGGTGTTCCAGGAGTTAAACGTGGTAAAGTAACAATCATCGGTGGTGGACAAGCTGGTACAAATGCTGCTAAAATTGCAGTTGGACTAGGTGCGGATGTAACAATCATCGACTTAAGTGCAGAACGTCTTCGTCAATTAGATGACATTTTCGGAAACCAAGTAAAAACTTTAATGTCTAATCCTTACAATATTGCAGAAGCTGTAAAAGAGTCTGATCTTGTAATCGGTGCAGTATTAATCCCAGGTGCAAAAGCGCCAAAACTTGTAACAGAAGAAATGATTAAATCAATGGAACCAGGTTCTGTTGTTGTAGATATCGCGATTGACCAAGGTGGTATTTTCGAAACAACTGACCGTATTACAACTCATGATAACCCAACTTACGAAAAACACGGCGTTGTTCATTATGCAGTTGCAAACATGCCAGGTGCGGTTCCACGTACATCAACTCTTGCATTAACAAACGTAACAGTACCATATGCAGTACAAATTGCTAACAAAGGCTACAAAGAAGCTTGCCTAGGCAACTCTGCATTACTAAAAGGTATTAACACATTAGATGGCTATGTAACATTTGAAGCAGTTGCAGAAGCTCACGGTGTAGAGTACAAAGGTGCTAAAGAATTATTAGAAGCAGAAACAGTATCTTGCTAATAGAAGCATTATACAAAACAAAATCGAACAATATATAATACAACATGATAAGAGCTAAGAGATAATACCTCTTAGCTCTTCTTAGTAAAAGGGGGCATACATCGTGGCCAACCTATTTAAAAAGAAATCCGTTACGCAATTGTTAGGGGAAAGTAAAAGTAAAACTTTGACGAAAACGCTAGGGGCATTTGACCTAACAATGCTAGGGATTGGTGCGATAATTGGTACAGGAGTTCTAGTATTAACTGGATTAGTAGCAGCAAGAGATGCTGGTCCAGCAGTTATTTTTTCATTTATGATTGCAGCAATTGTTTGTGGATTTGCAGCATTATGTTATGCAGAAGTTGCATCTACACTTCCTGTTTCAGGTAGTGTGTACACATATTCGTATGCAACAATTGGTGAGTTTGTTGCTCATTTAATGGGATGGACATTACTATCCGTATATGTCGTAACGACTGCCGCAGTAGCTGGCGGATGGACTGGTTATTTCAATAATTTAGTGAGTGGACTGGGACTTGAAATTCCGAAAGCGTTGCTAACAATTCCAGCGCAAGGTGGTATGGTAAACTTACCAGCAGTTATCGTTACGTTAGTGATAACTTGGTTATTATCACGAGGTACGAAAGAAAGTAAGCGTGTGAATAACATAATGGTATTAATTAAAATTGGTATTGTTGTTTTATTCATTGCAGTTGGTGTATTCTACGTGAAACCAGAAAACTGGATACCATTTGCACCTTACGGTTTAAGTGGAGTGTTCGCAGGGGGAGCAGCAGTATTCTTTGCTTTCTTAGGATTTGATGCATTAGCAACTTCTGCTGAAGAAGTAAAAAATCCGCAACGTGATCTACCAATTGGTATTATTGCTTCGTTAGTTATTTGTACAATCATTTATGTTGTAGTTTGTCTTGTTATGACAGGCATGGTTTCTTATAAGGAATTAGATGTACCTGAAGCTATGGCATATGTGTTAGAAGTTGTAGGACAAGATAAAGTGGCTGGTGTAATTGCTATTGGAGCTGTAATCGGTATTATGGCTGTAATTTTCGCTTACATTTATGCGACAACACGTGTATTCTTCGCAATGAGTCGTGACGGTTTATTACCAAAATCTTTTGCGAAAATTAACAAGAAGACTGAAGCGCCAACATTTTCAGTTTGGTTAACAGGAATTGGTAGTGCTTTAATTGCTGGATTTATCGATTTAAAAGAATTGTCGAATTTAGCGAATATTGGAGCGTTATTAACATTCGCCATGGTTGGTGTAACTGTTATCATTCTTCGTAAAACGCATCCGAAATTACAACGTGGATTTATGGTACCACTTGTACCGATCTTACCGATTATTTCAATTGCATGTTGTCTATTCTTAATGGTAAATTTACCGTTAACAACATGGATATACTTTGGTATTTGGTTAGCGATTGGAGTAGTTGTATACTTTGTTTATTCGAAAAAACATAGTCATTTAAAAGACGATGGAAGTTCGCAGGATAATTTAGATCAAGCTAATTAAAGGGATATAAAATAGTAAGCCTTGTGCGTCTAGGGAGCGCGCAAGGTTTTTCTTTTGGATAAAAAAGGAAAGTAAGGTAACTTTATCGAATTTTTATGTCGGAATATGAAAAAAGGGTGGGAGCAAAATGCGAGAAACGAAAGTTGTTGTTGGAGCAGAGGGGTATAATAATAATCCTGGTTGGTTACATACGAATGAAGAAGAATTAAATTTATTGCGAAGAGAAACTTGGCTTGATAAAGTGAAACTCAATTCTTTATCAGCAATTTTAGCGGAACATGTATGGGAGCATTTATCGTACGAAGAAGGAATTGAAGCTGCAAAAATTTGTTATGAGTTTTTAATGGAGAATGGATATATTCGTTGTGCAGTACCAGATGGATTTTTTCCAGATGAAGAATATCAGCAGGGTGTACAAGTAGGTGGACCTGGTCCATTAGAGCATCCAGCAGCAAGCCATAAAATTGTTCATAACTATAAAACAATCACGTCCATGTTTGAATCAGCAGGTTTTCAAGTGAGGCTCTTAGAATACTGTGATGAGAATGGTAAGTTTCACTATAATGATTGGAATGAGAAAGATGGATTTATTTATCGATCGAAACGTTTTGACCATAGAAATCGGGATAATCAGTTAGGATTTGTTTCTTTAATTGTGGATGCGGTGAAAAATAAAAAGTAAGTAAAAAGGGGTGTGCGAATTGTACATCCTTTTTTGTATGAGAATATAGAGGATGCGGAAAATATGTATATGCCTTACTAAAATGTGAACGGAATGTTCATAAAAAAAATTCAGATTTCATTGACACATATGAGTAGGCGCTCATATAATAAGAGTATAAGATATATGAATGATTGTTCATATGTTCAATTAAAGAGGTGAGCTATAATGGCTGGAAATAAAGTGGAAACACCACAAGAGACATGTTCTCAAACAATAATTCATGAAGAAGTTGTTGAGCAAGTAAAACAAACAATTCCAACTGATGAAAGTTTAAGTAAAGTAGCAGAACTATTTAAAGTATTAGGTGACCGTACACGTACGAGAATATTACATGCGCTATTTGAAGCTGAAATGTGCGTTTGTGATTTAGCTTATTTATTAGGAATGACACAATCATCTATTTCGCATCAGCTTCGTGTGTTAAAGCAAGCGAAACTTGTAAAGAATCGTAAAGAAGGAAAGGTTGTTTATTATTCGTTAGCTGACCAGCACGTAATTCATATCTTCGAGCAAGCGTTTGAACACGTAAACGAAGAAGAATAAAAAGAACGCGAGGAGGGAGAACGATGGCTGAAGCATTAGTGAAAAAGAAACTGATGTTAGAAGGTTTAGATTGTGCGAACTGTGCAATGAAAATTGAAAAAGGTGTTGGGAATATAGAAGGAGTAAATTCTTGCTCTGTAAACTTCGCAACAAAGACAATGATCTTAGAAACAGCACAAAATAAAGAAAACGAAGTTGTTACGGAAGCAAAACAACTCGTTACAAAATTAGAACCGCATATTAAAGTGCAAGAAGAACAAAAAAATAAAATTGCTAAAGAAGTATTTATATTAGAAGGTTTAGATTGCGCGAACTGTGCAATGAAAATTGAAAATAAAGTTAAGGAAATGCCAGCTGTCTCAGAAGCGACTGTTGATTTCGTATCGAAGAAACTACGAGTAGAAATTGCGAATAAAAGAGAACTAGAAGCGACTGTAGTAAATATAACAAATGTCGTTCAAAAGTTAGAGCCAGATGTGAAAGTTGTTCGTGAAGAGAAGAACGGTCATGACCACGGACATAGTCACGATCATGGTGAAGCAAACGTGAAAAAGATGGTAGGGAGATTAGTGGTCGGCGGAATTTTGACAGCAATTGCTGCATTAGCGGGCTTACCACAAATGGTAACAATTCCGTTATTCGTCCTTGCTTATTTATTAATAGGTGGAGATATCGTTTGGAGAGCGGTAAGAAACATAACTCGTGGCCAAGTATTTGATGAAAACTTCTTAATGGCAATTGCAACTGTAGGAGCTTTTGCAATTCAGCAATATTCAGAAGCTGTAGCAGTAATGCTATTTTATCAAGTAGGAGAACTATTCCAAAGCATTGCGGTAAACCGCTCTCGAAAATCAATTACTTCATTAATGGATATTCGTCCTGATTATGCGAATGTAAAGGTTGGGAATGAAACGAAACAAGTATCGCCAGAAGATGTACAAATTGGCGATTATATTATCGTTAAGCCAGGTGAGAAAGTACCATTAGACGGAAAAGTAATTGAAGGAACATCAATGGTAGATACTTCAGCATTAACTGGTGAATCTGTACCACGTGAAGTTGAAGTTGGAAATGATGTATTAAGTGGCTTTGTGAACCAAAACGGTGTATTAACAATTGAAGTTACAAAAGAATTCGGTGAATCAACTGTATCGAAAATTTTAGATTTAGTTCAAAATGCAAGCAGTAAAAAAGCACCAACAGAAAACTTTATTACGAAGTTTGCGCGTTACTACACTCCAGTTGTAGTTATTACAGCGGCGATCATGGCGTTTATTCCACCACTTATTTTAGAAGGAGCTACATTCTCTGAGTGGATTTATAGAGCTTTAGTGTTCTTAGTAATCTCTTGTCCATGTGCGTTAGTTGTATCCATTCCTCTTGGATTCTTTGGAGGTATCGGTGGTGCATCTAAAAGTGGTGTGTTAGTAAAAGGTAGTAACTATTTAGAAGCTTTAAATGATGTGAAATATATTGTTTTTGACAAAACAGGAACATTAACAAAAGGTGTTTTCAAAGTTACAAAAATGGAACCGAGCGAAGGTACTACAAGTGAAGAGTTATTAGAGTATGCGGCATTTGCTGAAGTGTATTCTAACCATCCGATTGCCCAATCTATTCGAAAGGCATATGGAAAATCAATTGATGAAAAAATAATCGATGATTATAACGAAATTTCTGGTCACGGTACAGTCGTGAAAGTACAAGGAAAAGAAATTTTTGCAGGTAATGCAAAATTAATGAGAAAAGAAAATATTGAATTTAAACAACCAGAAACAGTAGGTACATTAGTTCACGTTGCTGTAGATGGAAAATATGCAGGTTATATTGTTATCTCTGATGAGGTAAAAGAGGATTCGAAACAAGCGATTCAAAAGTTAAAAGAACTAGGTATTAAAAAGACAGTAATGTTAACTGGTGATGCAAAAACAGTTGGTGAAGCTGTCGGTAAAGAATTGGGCTTAGATGAAGTTCATGCGGAATTACTACCGCAACAAAAAGTAGAAGAGATTGAAAAAATTGATGCAGCGAAGCACGGAAAAGAAAAAATTGCCTTCGTTGGTGACGGTATTAACGATACACCAGTATTAGCCCGTGCAGACGTTGGTATTGCGATGGGTGGTTTAGGATCAGATGCAGCAATTGAAGCGGCAGACATCGTTATTATGACTGATGAGCCTTCAAAAATTGCGACAGCTGTAAAAATTGCAAAACGCACAAGAAGTATAGTGTGGCAAAATATCATCTTTGCTTTAGGTGTAAAAGGGATTGTTCTATTACTTGGTGCCTTTGGTATTGCAACAATGTGGGAAGCTGTTTTCTCAGATGTTGGTGTGACACTACTTGCAGTGTTAAATGCAATGCGTGTATTACGAGTGAAAGATTTATAAAAAAGAGGACGCAACCTGCGTCCTCTTTTTTATTAGTGATTTTGTTGAAATTGATTTAATAAAATAATATCAAATATTATTTTACTTTTAAATAGTGTAATATTAAAATTTACAAATAAAACACATTCGTCTTATTATTTTAATATATTTTTTACAAATATCCATATAGTATTGAAAAAACAGAGAAGGAGAAACTTCTCTGTTTACTTTTGTATGTTTTTTTCAACTTGTTCTCGAACAGTTTGGATGTAATTCATTTTATGATCCCAACATTCTTGGCTTAAATCGACAGGATACTCTTCGGGATTTAAAGTTCGCATGTATTCTTCCCAAAATAGAGCGAGACTCTGTGCACTATATTGTTGAATATCTAATATACTTGGTAGTTCATATGTTCTTTCACCGTTAACGAAAATGTCTTTATGCAGTTCACGGGCTTCAAAGTTTGTTACGAATTTACTTATATATGTGTGAACTGGATGGAACATTTTTAAGCGCTCTTCTTTTCCAGGTTCTTCAGAATCTAACGCAATATAATCACCTTCTGCATGATCGTTAACACGATTGATAATACGATAAATTCGTTTCAGTCCTGGAGTGGTAATTTTTTCAGGGTTAGATGAAATTTTAATCGTATCATTTAATTTTCCGTCAGTATCTTCAATCGCAACTAGTTTGTAAACAGCTCCTAATGCAGGTTGCTCAAAGGACGTAATTAATTTTGTCCCAACGCCCCATACGTCAATTTTTGCCCCTTGAGATTTAAGGTGCATAATTGTGTATTCATCTAAATCGCTAGAAGCGATAATTTTTGTATTTGTAAATCCTGCTTCATCTAGTAGTTTTCTTGCCTTTTTAGATAAATAAGCCATATCACCACTATCAAGACGAATGCCATAGAAATCAATACGATCTCCAAATTCTTTTGCGACGCGAATCGCATTTGGAACACCAGATTTCAATGTGTCATATGTATCAATGAGAAAGACGCACTTTTTATGAGTTTCAGCGTATTTCTTAAATGCGACGTATTCATTGCGATATGCTTGAACGAAAGAGTGCGCATGTGTGCCAGCTACAGGGATCCCGAAGCGTTTTCCGGCACGAACGTTGCTTGTAGAGGAGAAACCACCAATAAAGGCAGCGCGTGTCCCCCAAAGGGCAGCATCGAACTCATGGGCACGTCTTGTGCCGAACTCTAAAAGCTCATCATTACTTGCAGCATGTTTCATACGAGCAGCTTTTGTTGCAATTAATGTTTGGTAATTCACAATATTTAAGAGGGCGGTTTCAATAATTTGTGCTTCACCGAGTGGTGCATCAACACGTAATAAAGGCTCGTTATTAAATACAACTTCACCTTCTTGCATACTGCGAATCGTCCCAGTGAATTTCATATTTTGTAAATAATGAAGGAATTCTTCTTCAAATTGTAATTCTGCTAAATAAGCGATATCGCTTTCAGTAAAACTGAAATTTTCTATGTACTCTACAATTTTCTCAAGGCCAGCAAAAACAGCGTAGCCATTCTCAAATGGAAGCTTTCGAAAATATAAATCAAAAACAGAACGGCGATTATGAATACCATCTTTCCAATATGTATAAGCCATGTTGATTTGATATAGGTCTGTATGTAAGGCATAACTATCGTCTTTATAATGAGTCATCGCGAGAACACCTCCATAATTTGGTTATAGTATACCAATTTTTCATCATTCGTAGCAAAGAAGAGATATTGATGTGAAGTCAAGAGAGAAAAAAATGAAATTATGCATATTTTTTAGAAAATTAACATTTATCAATTTATATTTCTCTCGATTTTATGTATTATTAGAGTAATGGGGTAATGAGAATGGAGGAGGACAATGCAACAAACATTAGAAAAAATAGGCAAACAAGTCTTTTACAAACGGCTCCAGCAAAAAATGACACAAGAAGAACTATGTCAGGGCATTTGTTCTGTCTCATACTTAAGTAAGATCGAAAATGGAAAGATCGAAGCATCAGAAGAAATTCTACAATTGCTCTGCACAAGACTGGAAATTGCCGTGACGGATTTGAGAGATGTAGAAGAAGATGTGAAGGGGAAGCTGGATGAATGGTTGAATGCACTAGTTCATTTGGACAAGCAACAAGTAGAACGTATATATGAAGAGTTGCAAGGTGAAATAAAGCATGTGTTGGATTTTGAAATTATAAATTATTATAAACTGCTGTATACACGTTATTTAATTATGAAAAGGGATTTTCCTGCACTCGAAGAAGAATTAGATAAGTTGAAGAAGGTATATAAAAAATATTCTCCATTTCAGAAGTTATTATATATGTATAGTAGAGGGTTATTGTGCTGTTTACAGTATAGATGGAAGGATGGGCTAGATTACTTATTAAAAACAGAAGTAATGGCCAAGGAACAAGGGTATCATGAAACAGGCTTGTATTATAATATAGCGCTTGCATATACTCATTTAGATATTCATCATCTTGCAATTCATTTTGTAAATATGGCATTAGAAGGATTTCGTAGTGAATATAAGTTTAGAAACATAATTAATTGTCAAATCCTTATTGCGGTAAGTTATACAGAAAAAGGTCAGTATGAAGAAGCTTTAAAAATGTATGAAAGTATATTGAGAGAGGCCACATCTTTTGCTGATAAGGATGTACTATTAGCTATTACTTTAAGTAATATGGGAAGTATCTATTATAAAAAAGGAAAATATCAGCAAGCGAAAAAATATTATTTAGATAGTCTACAACTTCAAAAACAAATAGATTTAAACTATTTAGATACAATATATGAAATGGCATTAGTATGCATTAAATTAGAAGAGTTGGACGAGGCAAGGGCGTTAATTGATAAGGGAATTGATGCAGCGAAACAAGAAGAGAGATTTAATGCAAAATTATACTTGCTTTTAATGCTTAGATATAAATATTTTGAAGAAGCAAAAGATTATAAATTATTTTTGGAAAATGAGGCTATCCCGTTGTATAAATCTGCAGGAAATAAAATAGAATTAAAGAAAGTATACGTTGAACTAGCAGAACATTTTTCAAATTTATCGAGATTTGAAGAAAGTAATCGATATTATAGGTTAGTTATTGATTTGATGAATGATAATAAGGAGGAATAAAAATGAAAAAGATGGTATTTGGAGTATTAGCATTTATAGTGACTCTTACAGTTGCTGGAGGAATACATCAGTATAGCAGTAAACCTGATATTGTGGGTCAACAAGCTAAAACTGTTGAACAAGTTAATTCATAATAATCCCCCTTTCCAATCGGAAAGGGTTTTTTTTCAATATTTGTTCCTCAAAATTCTACAAAACTTGAGAAAAAAATTATTTGAATTTTTAGTATATTAATAGTGGAAACATAATGCTAATATGAAACTACTCTTTTTCAAAAAATTTTTTATTAGGGGGAAGGTTATATGAAAAAGAAGAGTTTAGCATTAGTGTTAGCGACAGGAATGGCAGTTACAACTTTTGGAGGGACAGGCTCTGCGTTTGCGGATTCTAAAAATGTGCTCTCTACGAAGAAGTACAATGAGACGGTGCAGTCACCTGAGTTTATTTCTGGTGATCTAACTGAAGCAACTGGTAAGAAAGCAGAATCTGTTGTGTTTGATTACTTAAACGCAGCAAAAGGTGATTACAAGCTAGGGGAAAAGAGTGCACAAGATTCTTTCAAAGTGAAACAAGTGAAGAAAGATGCTGTAACTGATTCAACAGTAGTACGTATGCAACAAGTTTACGAAGGAGTACCTGTATGGGGTTCTACTCAAGTAGCTCACGTAAGTAAAGACGGTTCTTTAAAAGTTTTGTCTGGAACAGTTGCACCTGATTTAGACAAAAAGGAAAAGTTGAAAAATAAAAATAAGATTGAAGGCGCAAAAGCGATTGAAATCGCGCAGCAAGATTTAGGTGTGACACCGAAATATGAGGTAGAACCAAAAGCGGACTTATATGTATATCAAAATGGTGAAGAAACAACATATGCATACGTTGTAAATCTAAACTTCTTAGATCCAAGTCCAGGAAACTACTACTATTTCATTGAAGCAGACAGCGGTAAAGTATTAAATAAGTTTAATACAATTGATCATGTGACAAATGATGATAAGTCACCAGTTAAGCAAGAGGCTCCTAAACAGGATGCGAAAGCAGTAGTAAAACCTGTAACAGGAACAAATAAAGTAGGAACTGGTAAAGGTGTATTAGGAGATACGAAATCACTTAATACAACATTATCTGGTTCATCTTACTACTTACAAGATAATACGCGCGGGGCAACGATTTTCACATATGATGCGAAAAACCGCTCAACATTACCAGGAACATTATGGGCAGATGCGGATAATGTTTTCAATGCAGCGTATGATGCAGCGGCAGTAGATGCTCATTACTATGCAGGTAGAACATATGATTATTATAAAGCTACATTTAACAGAAACTCTATTAATGATGCAGGAGCACCATTAAAATCAACAGTTCATTACGGAAGTAAGTATAATAATGCATTCTGGAATGGCTCACAAATGGTATACGGAGATGGTGATGGTGTAACATTCACTTCATTATCTGGTGGTATTGATGTAATTGGTCACGAATTAACGCATGCTGTTACGGAAAATAGCTCGAATTTAATTTATCAAAATGAATCAGGCGCATTAAATGAAGCGATTTCTGATATCTTTGGTACTTTAGTAGAATTCTATGATAACCGTAACCCAGATTGGGAGATTGGTGAAGATATTTACACGCCTGGTAAAGCAGGAGATGCGCTTCGCTCTATGAGTGATCCAGCGAAATATGGTGATCCAGACCATTATTCTAAGCGTTACACAGGTTCAAGTGATAACGGTGGCGTTCATACAAACAGCGGCATTATTAATAAACAAGCTTATTTATTAGTAAATGGCGGTACGCATTTTGGTGTAACTGTAACTGGTATCGGTAAAGATAAATTAGGTGCGATTTACTACCGTGCAAATACACAGTATTTCACGCAATCTACTACATTTAGCCAAGCTCGTGCTGGTGCAGTACAAGCTGCTGCAGACTTATATGGTGCAAATTCTGCTGAAGTAGCAGCGGTTAAGCAATCATTTAGTGCTGTTGGTATTAACTAAGGATTTAAAGGATAGCTATTAATAAAATACCTCAAAAATAAAGAAGGAGCCTATGCTCCTTCTTTATTTTTTTCTCCATTTTTTCCACAAATAATATAATCCGATACAACCTGCGATTGTCACAATCCACTTCGCTTCATTTGTTCCGTTCATGACTTGGTATGCCGAATATACTTCAATCAATAAGGCCGGTATTTTACCTATTGTACTGGCAATACTGAAGGAGAGTAATGACATTTTCCCTAGAGCTGCAAATAAAGTCACGATACTTGATGGGATGAAAGGTATCAATCGAAACGATAGAACGAGTAGAAAGGCCTCTCTACCTTCTATATAAAGAAGACGCTCTACCTTTGGGTACTTATTTACTTTATCGTGAGTGAACTTTTGAAGGCCCATGCGGTAAATATAAAACGAGATAATAGCCCCTAAGGCCTCACCTGCGATCGAGATGATTGTGCCATTTGTTACACCGAAGAGCTGTATATTAATGGCGGTTAAAAAGATGCTAGGAATAACACCTAAAAGACTAATGATGATGTTAATTAAGATACTAAGTGGAATTGCGATTGAATAGTATTCTGTTAAGAAATTTTGAATCGTTTCAGCCATTGTTT
Source organism: Bacillus cereus group sp. BfR-BA-01524 (assembly GCF_022662595.1). Classification (NCBI taxonomy): domain Bacteria; kingdom Bacillati; phylum Bacillota; class Bacilli; order Caryophanales; family Bacillaceae; genus Bacillus; species Bacillus cereus group sp. BfR-BA-01524. The sequence continues at coordinate 17,281 of NZ_JAKUDW010000018.1, forward strand.
AAAATCCTTTATCTTTTTTTGCATTACACCACATTTCGATTGTATAGGCAAGGGTAAATTTACATAATGTAGGAAATGTTGATAAGAAGGTATTTATATACCTTATATGGGTATTAGGTATATAAAAATAGGGGTATTTTAAGTTATTTTCAAAAAAGTTTAATAACCCTTTGTTTAAAAGGGTTATATGGTTTTATTATCGGTATTTTTATTTGGGAAATAATCATAAAATTTAGGGGGTATATATTAAGAGGGGCGGAAAATAGGGTGTTGGTGAAAGTGTGTAGGAAAATAGATGAAAAAAATGAAAACTGATAGGTTTTTTCGTTGTGAAATTGACTTTTAGTGAAGTTACGATAATAATCATGGAAGAGGTGATATGATGAAACGAATAAGCAGTCTTTTCTTGAGTAGTTTATTGGCACTAATGCTGATCTTAAGTGGATGTGCAGGAAAAGAACAAAAAACAGAGAAACAAACAGGGAATCAATCGACATCAGTAGGAAAAATTAGTGATAATATTTTAGATGAAATGGAAGGACCACCTAAAAATGGTCATACGATTGAAAGACATGTAGGCAAATCAGAAGAAGATTTGAAGAATCGCTTGAAGACAGATAAAGTATCAGCAGCAAGTACATACTATGACAAGGAAACAGCAACGAAAGCTGTAAAAGATAGTTTGAAGCAGCATGATAAGGAAATTCAAGACTGGTTAAAAAATTCTAAAGAGGCTCGTCTCGTATTAAATACAACACATTCATTCCCGGTTGGAAAAACGGTAATAAAGAAAAATATGAGTGTAAAAGACAAGTTGGTAAAAACTGTTACTGTTTTAGCGAGAGATAAGTCAGGAGAATTAGGGTTTAAGATTATTACTTCTTATCCATCTGATAAATAAGAAGGGGGAGTACATTATGTATACGACATTACAATACTTTCTTAAATCGTACTGTACGTTAAGTATTCATGAGGATGAAATAGTAAGCGTGATGGAAGAGTTTATTGAACAAGAAGACGAAGAAATTGTTTTGAAATTACGTGATGAATTAATAAATATGAAGAAAAAGAACGCGTGGGAAGAGGCGTGTGTATTAGCTGCGAAGCAAGGCAATCGTATGTGGTCTTTAGAAGAAACGAAAGACCATCTTGAAACTTTTTTACTATTACTGCAAAAGAAAAAGGCGTGATATAATCACGCCTTTTTCTTTATGCTATTCGGTGGATATTATCTATTCTTTTGGAGCGCTTTTATATACGCTTTTTGAAATTTGTCCATTTGATATTACTTCCCCGTTTTGTGTTACTTTTTTATACGTAACTGCTGTTATTTTATCACTACTTCTACTAATTACTTGAGAAGAGACTTCAACATTTTTACCAGTATTTGTACCGAAAATGCGTGTAGTAATACTACCCCCATTTGAAAATGCTTGAATATAAATATGATTGCCCGTATTATTTTTAAATTTTAAATCTGGACCATAATCTGCTACTGCTGCATCTTGCCCAAGTGGTAAATAATTTACCGGCATAGAATGATTACTTCGAGAAACAATACCTAAATCTGCCCTTAAAGCTGCGCTGTATAATGTACTACTGACTTGGCAAACTCCTCCGCCTGCACTTTGTATTACTTTACCTTGTGAATATACTGCTGCAGATTTGTAACCATGTGCAGCATCAGTTACGCCAACGCGGCCGTTAAAACTAAATGTTTCATCAGGTGCGACAATAACCCCACTTAAAGTATTAGCTGACTTATTTACGTTAAATGATTGATTTCCGTTACGGCCAGCCATTGGAGTAGAATATTCAGCGATGACTTCTTTAATACCCATTTTCTGTATGTCTTCTGTAGAACGTTCGGGTTTTATGAATGTAACTGGCAATGTAACATCTGATTTACCAGTAGTAATCGCTTCGTTTGTTAAACCGTTTAGCTTCCCTTTATCAATTTTTTCTCCGTTTTGACTTTGACTAATATTTACTGTTGGGCCTTCAATACTTAATTCCGCATTAACAGGATTTTTTAATGTTTCATTATATTTATCTTTTATAAAGGTTTCATAAGCTGTTGCATTTAATTGTGGTGTTAATTTATAGTCACGTTTTAATTCACCGTTTTCAGCTTGCTTCCGCATTTTGTAACGATTCATTACGTTTCCTTCTTGTTCTTTAAAGATTTTGTCAATAATATCTTTCTCTTTATAATTTATCCCTAAATCTTTCCATGTGTAAGTTTGTTTATCGTTTTGGAATATGTAGGTAAGGGATTTTTGATCTAATTCAGTTACCTTTTGATTAATAATTGCTTGAATATCGTTCTTATTTTTTCCATCGAGAGAAATACCTTCAAATGTAGTATTTGGTAATGCAGTAGTATTTAATTGATTATTTAATTTGGATACATATTGATATCCCCCAACACCGCCTACACAAAGTAATATGCCCCCAGCAATTGCAGAACCGATCAGTATTTTACTTAGCTTCATTTATTTCCCCCCAGAAATTTATGTATAAATATATGTATTACATTTTTTGTATAAAAATGATGAAAATAACATTATGTACGTACTAGTATACTATTATTTTCACTGTGTGTGTAATGTTTTCATAAAAAATGTTACATCGCTGTAATAATTGTCACTTCTTGTCACAATGTGTATGAAAAATATGTTGAAAAATAAAATAAAAAGGCTGTCTAGAAAGATCTAGCAGCCTTTTTATTATAATTTTTTATGTTCATTTTTATTCGTAACACCGAGATGTTTTTGAAGGGTAGTTGAAATAGTATCGACGCTTTTTTCATTTGGAACGTAATAATAAATACCACCTATATATTTATCTGTACCTTCTACTTGCATTTTTTCCATTTTTAAATTTGAATCCATTGAATTTTTTGTAATTGTCATCATATCATCAAACGTTAAATTGGTTTTTAAATCTTTATCGACAGCGTCTAGTAGGCCACCGATTTTATTAATGGAATTAAGAGATAGTGCCTTTTCAGCAATGGCCTCTAATACAAGCTGTTGTCGTTGGCCACGCATATAATCACTATCGATATGACGAGTTCTAGCTAGCGCCAATGCCTCTTCTCCATTTAAATGTTGACGTCCTTTTTTAAGATGAATTGCATCTGCTTCATCTTTACTATTTTGCTCTGTGAACTCAACTGGAACGTCCACAGTAATACCACCAAGAGAATCAACAATTTTGATAAAGGATTTAAAGTTGAATTTTACATAGTAATCAACTGGAACATCTAAAAAGTTCTCTACCGTATCAATTGTGCTGTCTACACCACCGAATACGTGAGCATGTGTAATTTTATCGTATTTATCACGTGACTTAATGTAGACGCGTGAGTCACGTGGAATGCTTACAAGTTTAACGGATTTATCGTTTTTATTAATTGTTGCAAGTAATAACGCATCTGTTCGAGTTGCTTTTCCGTAACCTTTTTCCCTAATATCACTTTCATCAACACCCATAATTAGTACGGAAATGTTGTCGGTCATAGGTTTAACAGCTTTTTCACGTTTACTGGACTTATCTCCTCGACCTAGTTCAGCATAAGCATTATTTAAGACGGACTTTGCTTTACTGTATATATGGAAGGAGTAGCCTCCTGCTCCAAGTGCTACAATTAGTAATGGAATAAGAAGGAACCAAAGTAAGCGTTTTTTCTTTGAGCGTCCTTTTTTGGCTCGCGTATTGTTGTTCGTGTCGGATTTCATCATTTTTTCTCCTTTAAAACTATCAAAGTGTATACATTTAGAAGTGTATTCAAACACATAAAAAATATTTTACGCTAAATAAAAGCGATTGTACATGTATAAAAAATAGATGTCTTGATTATTTATCCCGCATTAACGGGCAGTAAAACTCCCACCTCAAAGTCCAGCGAATGCAAGGAAGTTAGGTGGGAGTTAACTGCCCGTAAAAGCCCGATTGGTGAAGGCTAATACTCAGAGGGGGCTATCCCCCTCTGAGTAAAGTTTCACTTTATAAGACATCTATTCGTTATTGTGTACAAAAGATAGGGATAAGAAAATGATAAAATTTTACCTAATTACAACATAATGCTTACGATAATTGCAGATAAAATGCTAACGAGAGTAGCTCCATATAGTAATTTAAGGCCAAACCTTGCAACAACGTTTCCTTGTTCCTCGTTTAGTCCTTTTACCGCACCTGAAATAATACCAATGGAAGAAAAATTGGCAAAAGACACGAGGAAAACAGAAATAATACCAACTGTACGGGGAGAAAGGTTATTAGAAATTTTACTAAGATCCATCATTGCGACAAATTCATTCGTTACAAGCTTCGTTGCCATAATGCTGCCAGCTGCGACAATTTCAGAACTTGGTACACCGATAAGGAATGCGATAGGTGCAAATACGTAGCCGATTAATTGTTGGAACGTAATACCGAATATAATGAGGAACAGGTCATTAATACAACTAATTAATGCAACGAATCCAATGAGCATAGCGCCGACAACAATGGCTACACGAAAACCATCAAGAATGTATTCTCCAAGCATTTCAAAAAAGCTTTGTTTTTCACCTTTGATCTCTAAAATATCTTCGTCATCTTTAACGTCGTAAGGGTTAATGATGAGTACGATAATAAAACCGCTAAATAAATTAAGAACGAGTGCGGTTACTACATATTTAGGCTCAATCATTGTCATATAGGCACCTACGATAGACATAGATACGGTTGACATAGCAGAGGCACAAAGTGTATAAAGACGGTGTTTTGGAATTTGAGCTAATTGCTTTTTCACTGTAATAAAAACTTCTGATTGGCCGACAATGGCAGAGGCGATAGCGTTGTAAGATTCTAATTTCCCAAGACCATTTATTTTACTAAGAAAGTACCCAATCCAATGAATGAAAAACGGTAGTATTTTGAAATGTTGTAATATACCAATTAAAACAGAAATAAAGACGATTGGTAATAATACAGTAAGGAAAAATGGCATTTCACCTTTATTTGCAAGACCACCAAATACGAAATTTATTCCATCAGCAGCATACTCGAGTAGCTTGGTAAACAAACTAGAAATGATTCTAATAAGTATGAGGCCGATTTCTGTATTTAATAGTAAATAGGTTAAAATTAACTGTATAATAAGCATGATAAAAATTGGTTTAAATTTAATATGCTTCTTATTATTGCTAGCAATATAAGCGAGCAAGAAAACAACAATTAGTCCGATGAAAAAAGTAATGAATTTCATGGTAAGCCCCCTAAAAGAGATATTCTGCTATATATGTTTTTCATTTCAAGGGAGAATATGCATCTTTGGTAAAGAAAGGAATAGAGAGAGTATGAATATATGTAGAGTGCATCACGTTGCAATTATTTGTTCGAATTATGAGACGTCAAAAAATTTTTATACTAGAATATTGAGATTTAAAGAAATAAATGAAGTATATAGAAAGGAACGAGATTCTTATAAATTAGATTTATGTGTAGGAGAAGAGTATCAAATCGAATTATTTTCATTTCCAAATCCGCCTGAGCGCAAAAGTTTTCCAGAAGCAGCAGGTCTTAGACATTTAGCATTTGCTGTTACAAATATAGAAGAAGCTGTGAAGCATTTAAATCAATGTGGTGTTGAGACAGAATCGATCCGTATTGATGAAATAACGGGGAAGAAATTCGTCTTTTTCCAAGATCCCGATGGTTTACCTTTAGAATTGTATGAGGTTTGAAAATTGGTTGATTTTATATAGAGTTGCTTTCAAATAATTGAAGAAACTAAAGTGAAACTTCTTTTTAAAAGGAGGTGTAACTTTAGCTAAGAAAGCTAAAGGACATATGTGGATATTTTAAAATTATTGATGGTAGTCATTCTTATTGGGTTAACAGCATTTTTTGTGGCTGTTGAATTTGCAATTATTAAGGTACGTAGCAGTCGTATTGATCAACTCGTTAGCGAAAAAAGACGAGGTGCACTGGCAGCTAAAAAGGTAACTTCAAATTTAGATGAATATTTATCGGCCTGTCAGCTAGGTATTACAATTACTGCTTTAGGGCTCGGGTGGTTAGGGGAACCAACCATTAAACATTTACTCGAGCCGTTGTTTTTAAAATTAAAATTCTCACCTGCGATTTCTAGTACAGTTTCATTTATTATTGCCTTTGCAGTAATTACATTTTTACATGTTGTCATTGGGGAGCTTGCTCCAAAGACATTTGCTATACAAAAAGCAGAACAAGTTAGCTTATTGTTATCGAAACCACTTATTTATTTTTACCGAGTTATGTATCCGTTTATTTGGGCTTTGAATGGTTCAGCGAGGGTTGTAACTGGCTTATTCGGATTACATCCAGCTTCTGAACATGAAGTAGCTCATTCAGAAGAAGAATTAAGGTTAATCTTATCTGAGAGCTATGAGAGCGGAGAGATTAACCAAAGGGAATTTAAATATGTAAATAATATTTTTGAATTTGATAATAGAGTAGCAAAAGAAATTATGGTACCTCGTACGGAAGTTGTAGGCTTATATGAGGACGAACCATTTGAAACACATATTAAAGTAATCGCACAAGAAAAGTACACGAGATATCCTGTATTTGGTGAAGATAAAGATGAAATTATTGGGATGGTTAATGTAAAAGATTTATTTATTCGTTATATGGATGGTAATCGGGACGAAGAGTGCTCGATTATGCCATATACAAGGCCAGTTATTGAAGTGCTAGAAAATATTCCAATTCATGATTTACTATTACAAATGCAAAGAAAACACATTCCATTAGCTGTATTGTATGATGAATATGGTGGTACAGCAGGGATTGTTACACTAGAGGATATTTTAGAAGAAATTGTTGGAGAAATTCGAGATGAATACGATGAAGATGAACACCCGCCTATAGAGCATGTAAGTGAAGGGTATAAAATTGTAGAGGGAAAAGTGCTTATTAGTGAAGTAAATGATTTGCTTGGCATACATTTAATTGCTGATGATGTAGATACAATTGGTGGCTGGATTATGGTACAAAAACAAATCGTTGCTGAAGGAGATCTTATTGAGAAACACGGTTTTTATTTTAAAGTCCTTGAAAAGGATATGCATCAAATTAAACGAGTGGAAATAAGGAAAGTAGAAGAATGATTTTCTATAAACTTTAATAAAAAGGATATGCAGAAAAATAAATGTTTGCGCTTTCAAAAAAGGTGCTATATAGTGAAGGTGGATACTGAAAAATTCTTCTGAATGATACTCGTGTTTTTAGAGGGCGGATTTTTTGGATAAGGATTTAGAATGAAAAAGTATAGGTGATAAAAATGATAGCAACGAAGGATATACGTATAGAAAAAGATTTTTTAGGTGAAAAAGAAGTACCAGGTGCAGCTTATTATGGTGTACAAACATTACGTGCCGTAGAAAACTTCCCAATTACAGGATACCGCATTCATCCATCACTCATTACAGCAATGGCAATTGTGAAAAAAGCGGCGGCACTTGCGAATATAGATACTGGTTATTTAGCTAAGGACATTGGACATGAAATTGCAGAAGCAGCGCAAGAAATTGTTGATGGAAAGTTTCATGATCAATTTATTGTGGATCCTATTCAAGGCGGAGCCGGAACTTCTATTAATATGAATACAAATGAAGTAATTGCGAATAGAGCGTTAGAACGTATTGGATATGAAAAAGGGGAATATGCGAAAATTAGCCCAAATACTCATGTGAACATGGCCCAATCAACGAACGATGCGTTTCCAACAGGGATTCATATTGCAACTCTTATGATGTTAGAAGAGCTTCTTATTACAATGGAAGAACTTCATTCTGCTTTTCGTAAAAAAGCAAAAGAGTTTGATCACGTTATTAAAATGGGACGCACACATTTACAAGATGCAGTTCCAATTCGCCTTGGACAAGAATTTGAAGCGTATAGCCGAGTGCTTGAACGTGATATAAAAAGAATTAAACAGTCTCGTCAACATTTATATGAAGTGAATATGGGGGCGACAGCTGTTGGTACAGGATTAAATGCAAATCCTACGTATATTGAACAAGTAGTAAAACATTTAAGAACGTTTAGTGGATTCCCACTTGTTGGTGCAGAGCATTTAGTTGATGCAACGCAAAATACAGATGCATACACAGAAGTATCTGCAGCACTTAAAGTATGTATGATGAATATGTCTAAAATTGCAAACGATCTTCGTATTATGGCTTCTGGACCACGTGTTGGGTTAGCTGAAATTCAATTGCCAGCACGTCAGCCAGGTTCATCTATTATGCCAGGTAAAGTAAATCCAGTTATGGCAGAAGTAATTAACCAAGTCGCATTCCAAGTAATCGGAAACGATCATACAATTTGCTTAGCATCAGAAGCAGGGCAATTAGAGTTAAATGTAATGGAGCCTGTGCTTGTATTTAATTTAATTCAATCTATCAGTATTATGAATAACGGATTCCGTGTATTCCGTGAATATTGTATTGAAGGAATTACAGCAAATGAAGAATTGCTGAAGCAATATGTTGAGAAAAGTGTTGGAATTATTACAGCAGTTAATCCTCATATTGGTTATGAAGCAGCATCTCGCATTGCACGTGAAGCAATTGAAACAGGAAAATCTGTTAGGGAGTTATGTTTAGAGCATGGTGTACTGACAGAAGAGGAATTGGATATTATTTTAGATCCATTTGAAATGACACATCCTGAAATTGCTGGAGCTTCTTTATTAAAAAATAAAAAAATGTAATGTGAAAAACACCGATCCATTTGGATCGGTGTTTTATTTTTAAAAGATATTAAATACAGCGTTTAATTGAAGTAAGCTAATAACAGCTAAGAAGATTAAACTGTATTTCATTGCTGTTTTAAATAGAGCAGATTCTTTACCAACTAGTCCAACTGCGGCACAAGCAACTGCTACAGATTGTGGTGAAACCATTTTTGCCATTGTACCACCTACTACGTTTAAGGCAACGAGTGTAGAAGGAACGATGTTTAACTGGTCTGCTGTTACTGCTTGAAGTGGTGCGAATAAAGAACCACTTGAAACTACTGAACCTGTAATGAATACGCCAATCCATCCTAAGATTGGAGAAAGAACTGGGAATGCATTACCAGTAGAAGAGAATGCAAGTCCAAGTGTAGATGACATACCAGAGTAGTTCTCTACGTAAGCTAAAGCGATAACGCTACAAATTGTATATACTGGAGCTTTTAATTCTTTCATTGTTTCAATCATTAATTCTTTAACCATTTTACCTTTTACGCGGTAAACGATAAGTGAAACGATAATTGCTAGTACAATCGCAGTAGTTGTAGAAGAGAATACATCAAATTTGAAAACAGCTGCGAAAGGTGTATCAGCTTTTGTAATTGGTGTAGTTTTCATAACAGCATTATGAAGACCAGGGAACTGAATGTTAAATACTAAGTTTGCTAAAGCACCATCTGGAGCAAATAAAGCTTTAATCGGTTTTAAGTTAAAGATTGTTACAAATGCAGTTAAGAATACGAATGGAGACCAAGCATATAAAATTTGATTGAATGTATGTGATACTTTAGTTTCTTGTTTTTCTTCTTTAGTAGAAGATTTTGGTTGCCAAACACGTAAGAATAATGCAAGAGCAATCATACTTACAACGGCTGCGAAAATGTTAGTAAGTTCTGCACCTAAGAAGTAAGTTACAAGGAACTGAGTAATTGCGAAAGAAACACCACTTACAAGAATACCTTGCCAAGTTTCTTTAATACCTTTAATTCCATCGACCATTGAAACAAGTAAGAAAGGTAAGATAATACTAATGAAAGGTAAAATAAGAACAGTTTGACGACCAATAGTTAATGCGTCAAGTTCAGTTAATTGTGCTGGTACTGTAACTGGAATACCCATAGCACCCATAGCACCACCAGCAATATTAGCTACTAAACAAATACCTGCTGCTTTTAATGGATTAAAGCCCATACCGACAAGTAGTGCAGCTGTAATAGCAACTGGAACCCCTAGACCAGCTGCGCCTTCTAAGAAAGCACCGAAAGAATAAGCGATTAATAATACTTGTAAACGTTGATCATTTGTAATGCTTGAAATACTATCGCGAATAATATTGAATTGCTCTGTTTTAACAGTTAATTTGTAAAGGAAAATTGCGGCAATAACGATAGTACAAATTGGATAAAATCCAGATAAAACACCGAATCCGGCAGATGCTACAGCTACTGTTGCTGGCATTTTATAAACAAATATTGCAAGGATAATAGCGACAATCACACTATAAAGACCAGCCATGTAGCTTTTCATTTTGAATCCCATTAAACAAATGATGAAACAAAAGATTGGAAGTGCTGCGATTAGTGCAGATAACCAAATATTGTTTAATGGGTCATAAATTTGTGTCCAAGTACTCATAATAATGACAACTCCTATCTATTATATGTGAAGAAATTCACATTATTTGTGAAACTATTCACAATCAACTTACATGCTTAGTATATTCTCCTTCAACACTATTGTCAACGTAAAAAAGTATAATTATTCCATAATAGTGTTAAAAGAAAAGCTTTGTTCATAAAGTAGACAAAAAGCACACTTAAATGAATTTAAGTGTGCTGTATAAATTATTTGCATATTATTTTGCTTATTCAGATGGCATGTTTCCTATAGGTGTATATTAGATGCCGTATTTTATATAGAGTATAAAGTTTGATATATGCCACTTATCTGTCCTGTTTGATCTAGTGAGGGAGGAACGGTGAGTGGATTTAATAGGAAGTCTTTCACAACAATCCAACCGCTTGCAATACGAATAAAAAATAAGAAACAAATTTTTAATACCATATCATCTCTTTTTACTGAAAATTCCTTTTAGCGTAACAAAGAGGTTAAGTATAGTTCAACTACATTACGAAAGGTTATCAATTATAGACGATATTTTACAATACCGTTACTGTGCATTTCAATGAGGTGAAAATATAACAAAAAGCCTGATAAAACAACGTTTGCAAGCAAAGTATTCGTAGGCCATTATTTTGCTTTTTCGTTATATCATATAGTATAATATTCAAAATCAGCAAGGATTTTTTCCTGAATTTTTGCTGATGAAGATGGAAAAATTTTTCGGCTTTATAGGTTGATAAAGTTATGTCGTAACAGGAAATATAAGAACAGATATATAAATAAATAAAAAGAACATAAAAACGCAAATAAAAACGCAAATAAAAACGAAAATGAGGGGAACTTTATGAGCCAAAATCAATTCGAATGTCGTATTTCAGAAGAAGATGTACAAATGTTAAGAGCGTTAGCTCACCCACTTCGTCTACGTCTAGTAATGGAACTTATGCAAAGAGGAACATGTAATGTAACACAACTACAGGAAGTATTAGAAATTCCGCAATCAACGGTTTCACAACATTTAACGAAGTTAAAGCAAAATAAAGTAGTGCGCTTTGAAAGACGAGGCTTAGAAGTGTATTACCAAATCCATAATGATAAAGTAAGTGCGGTAGTAAAAACATTATTTTCTTAAAATTTGAATATTATGGAAAAAGACGTGTGGAATATACGTCTTTTTTTATTTGTCAGAAAGGTAGCGAGAGAGTAAATATTAGCATGTGAGGAAGAAATGACTATCAATCAACATGCTGCTTTACGGAATATATTCTAAAAGGAAAAGAAAAAATAGAAAGGAGTGTAGTAAGCAAAAGGAGGGATATTAGTATGGATGTGAAACGTGTGAAACAAATCTTATCTTCTTCAAGTAGAATTGACGTTACATATGAGGGCGTACCAGTATGGATTGAGAGCTGTGATGAGCAGAAGGGGAGTGCTCAAGTGTATGATATATCTAATCCTGGTGAGAGCGTTCATGTGGACGTGACAGCTTTAGAGGAGAAATAATAAAAAAGACGCTTCTAATTTTAGAAGCGTCTTTTTGTGTGTTATTCCATCATACTCGCAACTTTTTTAGAGAAGAGAAGGAGTACAAGTCCTAAGACGATAACGATAATACCGATACTTGCAAATACTTCAAGGTATCCTAATGATTGTGTAAAGGAAGCAAGTTTACCTGCTAACCAGTTAGCCATACCCGTACCAGCTAACCATACCCCCATTAGTAATGATGCTAATTTTACAGGAGCGATTGCACTTACCATTGATAGACCGATTGGTGATAAGAATAACTCACCAATTGTATGGAAGAGATAAGTGATAACGATGAATAATAAATTCGCTTTTACAGTTATATCTGCTTCACTACTTCCAGTTTTTAGAACTGCTAATGTTAAAACAAGATAACCTATACCTAGTAAAATCATACCAAATGCCATTTTTGTTGGCACGTTTAAATCACCGCGTTTTGTTTTAGAAAGTTTTAACCATAGCATAGATACAAATGGTGCAAGTAGTACGATGAATGCTGGATTAACGGATTGGAACCAAGATGTTGGAACTTCCCAACCGAAAATTGTACGATCTACAAATTTATTTGTATAAAGTGTTAAAGAACTACCAGCTTGTTCAAATCCTGCCCAGAAGAATACTACGAAACAAGTTAAAATTACAATTGCCCAAGTACGGTTTTTCTCTTGTTTTGTTAAAGGTTTCTTTTCGATTACAGGTTGATCTTTTGATTTTTTACCAACAACTGTTGTTCCTGCTTTACCAAGGTAACGAGGAGCTAATAAGTTGAAAACAATTTGTCCAATAATCATACCGATACAAGCTGCTAAGAATCCGTATTTATATCCCATTACAATAACGCCATTAGCGCTTGTTTTAAAGAAATCTTCTGCTAAAAATCCACAAATAAGTGGAGCAAAGAAAGCACCTACGTTAATACCCATATAGAAGATAGTAAATGCACTGTCACGACGTGAATCATTTTCGCCATACAATTCACCTAACAGTGTAGAAATATTTGGTTTGAAGAATCCATTACCAATAACTAATAGTATTAATCCAAGGAATAGTCCTGTTTTTGTATTCATTGAGAATAGTACAAAATTGCCGATTGCCATAATGATTCCGCCGAGAGTAATGGCATGACGTCTTGTGATATAATGATCCGTTAGCCATCCGCCTATAATTGGCATGAAATATACTGCCGCTGTAAAAGTACCATATAATTGCACTGCGACTGCCTTATCAAATCCTAACCCGCCACTAACAGCAGCAGTTGTTAAATAAAGAACTAAAAGGCCACGCATTCCATAATAACTAAATCTTTCCCACATTTCTGTTAAGAACAACAAGTACAACCCTGGTGGATGTTTTTTTTGTGATTGTTGCTCTCCAGCTTTGTCTAATTTTAAAGCTGCATCCATTTTTGTTTCCCCCTAATCCTGTATAACGGATATTTATGTAATCATTTTAATTTACAAAATATTTAGAAGTCAATAGAATTATATGGAAATAGAAAGAAAATTTCTAAAAAAGTTCTATTTTTCTTCAACCGTTACTGTATTTTGCCCTGAAAACGAGATGATAAGCGTTTTCAAATGTAATAATTGAATTCTAAAATAAAATAAAATAGTGATTAATCAGAAAATTTAGATTAAAACATCTATTCTGATATAGAGAAAATATATTCTATTTACTTTTATAATATAACATATTGGGAATAAAAATACAAAATGAAATAATGTGACACTTCAGTGAAATAGAAAATAGCCAGCACCATAGGAGGGTGCTGGCTAGAGATGTATTATTTAACAAAGCGCTTTTCGATGTCATCTAGTAATAGGTTAGCAGCCATTACACCGCCAGCTGTATTCCAAATAACATCGTCGACTTTGTATGCTTTACCATTTTTTACGGCATTTAAATTTTTAAATAGAGGATCGTTTATATATTCTTTTTCTAGTTCAGATCCTTTTTTCTCATTTCCTTTATCGAATGTGAAGTAGAATAATACGTCACCATCCATAGCAGAAATACGCTCTTTAGATACGTTACGCTCTGCAAAATCATCTTTGTTTTGATCTCCAGGACGTTTAAATCCAAGTTCTTTTAAAATAACACCAGAGAATGTATCGCCATGATAAATACGAACATCACCAGGCATGAAACGAACCATAGAGATTTCTTGATTTACTTTATCGCCAAGTTTGCCTTTTAAATCTTTCATACGTGATTCGTAATCAGCTACAACTTTTTGACCTTCTTTTTCTTTATTTAATGCTTTTGCATAAAATTTGAAGTTATCTTTCCATTCCCCACGTAATGTTTCTGAGAACACAGTAGGTGCAATTGCTTTTAGTTGTTCGTACACTTTTTCGTGACGCATTTTGTTACCGATAATTAAGTCTGGTTTTAAAGAAGCAATTGTTTCAACGTTAACTTGTCCTTCATCACCAACAACTTTTACATCTTTCATTTTATCCTTAATATGTGGATACCATGGGTCACCAGTCCAAGACTTTACAGCACCAACTGGTTTCACACCTAATTCAAGTAAAGCTTCAGTTCCTTCATTTGTTAAGATAACTACACGTTTTGGATTAGCAGGAACTTCTGTTTTACCCATTGCATGTTCTACAGTAACCACTTCTTTTTTATTATCTTCTTTTGTAGATTCTTCTTTGTTATTTGCTTTTCCACAAGCGCTTAAAAGCATTGAAAATGCTAGTAAAAATACAAATACTGTAAACGATTTTTTCCGCATGAAATTCATTATGTACCCCCTACATGTTGAGAATATTTTTCAATAGCAAGCATGATATTAAGCCTTTATCTTTTGATTGTCAATACATATGGTTGAAAATAATTCTCATTTCCGTTGACAATAAGAATTAAGTTGAAATACACTTACAACGTATCATTATACATTGAAGGGGAAACGCTGCATGTTATTAAAAACAAATCAAGCAAAATGGATTGGATTATTTGTTGGAATCATTGCAGTCGTTATTTGTATTTGGGGAAGTATTATTTTCGGATATACAAATACGAGCTGGAAATTAGCGCTAGATGCTTTTTTCCATTTTAATGGTTCTAATGAACATATTATTATTCAAAATGTGCGCCTTCCAAGGGCACTTATAGCAGCAAGTGTTGGTGCTAGTTTAGCCATCGCGGGTTGTCTTATGCAAACTTTAACTAAAAATCCACTTGCTTCTCCAGATTTTATTGGATTAAATTCAGGTGCTGCGTTCTTCATAGTTGTAGCAATTGTAATCTTTTCAGTAACATCATTATCAGCTTTCACATGGATTGCCTTTTTAGGAGCTGCGGTTGCAGCTGTACTTGTATTTGCTTCTAGTTCTTTAGGAAAAGAAGGGACTACTCCTCTTAAGTTAACGTTAGCAGGGGTCGCAATTAGTGCGTTATTTTCATCATTAACACAAGGATTACTTGTGTTAAATGAAAAAGCACTTGAAGAGGTATTATTTTGGCTTGCTGGATCTGTGCAAGGGAGAAAGTTAGAAATTTTACAATCTGTATTCCCATATTTATTAATAGGATGGATTGCATCTCTTATGATGGCAGGGAAAGTAAATACATTGATGATGGGAGAAGACGTCGCGAAAGGACTTGGACAACGAACAATTTTAATGAAATCATTCGTGTTACTTATTATTGTACTGTTGTCTGGTGGTTCAGTTGCGGTTGCTGGTCCAATTGGATTTATTGGAATTATTACTCCGCATTTTGCTAGATTTCTTGTTGGAGTTGACCACAGATGGAGAGTACCTTATAGCGGATTGTTAGGGGCAATACTACTAATATTGGCTGATATAGCAGCAAGATATGTCATTATGCCACAAGAAGTACCAGTAGGAGTTATGACAGCATTTATTGGAGCACCGTTCTTTATTTATATTGCACGTAAGAGAGGGCTTAGCAAATGAAGAAATATATTCCGTTTCGTATAGGAAAAGGCGAGCTCTCGTTTTTAATGTATAAACGAGCTTGTCTCGTCTTGTTAAGTTTACTAGTTGTTTTAATAGGATTATTCTTTGCGAGCGCAGGTATGGGAGACATGAAAATTGCTCCTTATGACGTATGGCAAGCAATTACCGGAAATGGCGATGCAATGTCAAATATGGTTGTAAATAAGTTTCGTATGCCACGTATTTTAATTGCTATCCTCGTAGGAATTGCGCTTGCGGTAGCGGGCTGTATTTTACAAGGGCTCGTTCGAAATCCGCTTGCTTCTCCTGATATCATCGGGATTACGGGCGGGGCAAGTGTCGCAGTTGTATTATTTTTAGCGTTATTTAGTGATAAAAATAATGCACTAACGGTAAGTATTCATTATATGCCGCTCGCAGCTTTTGCAGGAGCAACGATTGTAGCGGTTTTTGTATACTTATTTGCATGGCAAAATGATGGATTATCACCAATTAGTCTCGTTTTAATTGGTGTTGGATTTTGGGCATTAACGAAGGCGGCGACAACATTATTTATGTTGCTAGCACCAATTTATCAAGCGAGCCAAGCGAATGTATGGATTACGGGTACCGTTTACGGCTCTTCTTGGCAAAATGTTATGGTACTTGCGCCTTGGGTTCTCATTTTAACAGTAATATCATTTATCGCAGCTAGGCATTTAAATGCACAAGAGCTAGGGGATGATATAGCGGTAGGACTTGGGGTTCCTTTAACGAAGTCGCGTGTATTTATGTTATTACTTAGTACAGCTTTAATTGGTGGTGCGGTAGCTTTTGCCGGAGGGATTGGATTTGTCGGTTTAATGGCACCTCATATTTCACGAAGATTAGTTGGTTCTTTATACGGTGCATTACTCCCAGTTGCAGCTATTGTCGGTGCAATTCTAGTACTTGCTGCAGATTTAATAGGGCGTACAATTTTCACACCACTTGAAATTCCAGCAGGGGTATTTACATCAGCAATTGGTGCACCTTATTTCATTTATTTACTTTATAAAAGTCGGAATTCATAAAGGGAGATGAATATGCAAAAAGCATTGGAGACGAAACGCTTGACGTTGTCTTATGGTGAAACAATTATTATTGATGAGCTGAACTTAGAAATTCCAAAAGGAGAAATTACAATTTTTATCGGTTCTAACGGTTGCGGGAAATCAACTTTATTACGTTCACTAGCCAGATTATTAAAGCCAACAAATGGTGATATTTTGTTAGATAATCAAGCAATTCAAAGTATGCAAACGAAGCAAATTGCTCGTCAAATGGCGATTTTACCGCAAGGACCACAAGCACCAGAAGGACTTACAGTATTACAACTTGTAAAGCAAGGGCGTTATCCATACCAAACATGGCTGAAGCAATGGTCAGAAAAAGACGAGGAAATGGTACAGAAGGCACTTGCAGCAACAGGTATGACAGAATTTGCTGAGCGTGATGTGCATGCTCTTTCAGGTGGGCAGCGTCAACGTGCTTGGATCGCAATGACACTTGCACAAGATACAGATATCATTTTACTGGATGAGCCAACTACATACTTAGATATGACTCACCAAATTGAAGTGCTAGATTTA
Source organism: Bacillus cereus group sp. BfR-BA-01524 (assembly GCF_022662595.1). Lineage (NCBI taxonomy): Bacteria > Bacillati > Bacillota > Bacilli > Caryophanales > Bacillaceae > Bacillus > Bacillus cereus group sp. BfR-BA-01524. The sequence continues at coordinate 34,746 of NZ_JAKUDW010000018.1, forward strand.
TTATTCGAATTAAATGAAACAGAACAAAGAACAATTGTTATGGTATTACATGATCTGAATTTAGCATGCCGCTATGCAGATAACATCGTAGCAATTCAAGATAAACAAATATATGCACAAGGTAAACCTGAAGAAGTGGTAGATGAGAAACTAGTACGTGATGTATTCCGAATGGAGTGTCAAATTAGTACGGATCCGTTGTTTGGAACACCGCTTTGTATCCCGCACGGAAGAGGAAGACGTGTAGTTAAAGAAGTTGCCCAGGCAATGAGATAAAAAAACGATGAGTGATTCATCGTTTTTTTATTTGGTACAAGAAAATAAGAGGAAGAGAGGAATTCGTAAGCGACGTTTATACTCTTCTTCATTTTGAAAATAGGTTGGATTTGGTGTAGCTTCTTTTAATGATGTAATGGTAAATCCAGCTTGCTGTAATAATGTAAAATACTCTTCCGTTGTACGATGATATTTAATAACTTCTTGGTCAATCCATGGTTCAACCCGTTTGCCTAGTTTAAAATAATCATCGACGAGCCAACTCGTTCTTTTACCACTTGTGTGTAAGCTTTCAAATGAAGAAGTAATAACGGGATGTTGAACGCTAAAGGTAAAGGTGCCATTTGTTTTTAAAGTTTGAAACACATTTTGAAAAATGGTATCAAGATGTTCAATATAATGTAAGGCGAGTCTAGAGGTTACTAAATCAAAAGTGGAAGAGGGATAGGTATAATCTTTGAGGTTTAAAAAATGAACAGATCCATTTTTATTTTCTAGTTGTTTTTTAGCTTTTTCATACATAAGCTCGGAGCCTTCAATGCCGGTGTAAGAGTAGCAACCCTTTTCTAATAATTCCACACCAAACTTAGCGTCACCACAGCCTAAATCGAGAATTTGTTTTCCTTTCACATTACCAATGAGTGGAAAGAATACTGGTTTTTCAATGGATTCATTTGGGCTATTTTCTCGGTATCTTCGTTTCATATATTGTTCGAAAAATGCTGTGTTATTGTATACATCAGATTCTGTAAATGCCACGTTTGAAGCCTCCCTAAATATTTTTTTAATTCTATCAAATATGAAAAGTAAATGATAGATTTATTGTAATGAATCATATATAATCTAGAATTGTAAGCGGTTACTTTAAGCTATTTTTCTATAATAAATTCTGAAAACGTGTTAAGCTAGTAGAGGGATTATTAGAACTATTAAGATAATAATCCGCTTACATGAACGATGGGAGGCTTCACAATGTCTAGTAAAACACTTGCGAAATTTTTAGAAGAAAATTTAGAGGATTTAAAATCAAAGGGGCTTTATAACGTAATTGATCCGCTTGAGAGTTCGAATGGACCGATCATTACAATAGGCGGAAAAGAATATATTAACTTATCTTCAAACAACTATCTTGGATTAGCAACAGATAGCCGTTTGCAAGAAGCAGCAATTGGTGCTATTCATAAGTACGGCGTTGGAGCAGGGGCTGTTCGTACAATTAACGGTACTTTAGATTTGCATATTAAGTTAGAAGAAACAATTGCAAAGTTTAAACATACAGAAGCAGCAATTGCTTATCAATCAGGATTTAACTGTAATATGGCAGCGATTTCAGCTGTTATGGATAAAAATGATGCGATTCTTTCAGACGAATTAAATCATGCATCTATTATTGACGGTAGTCGTCTATCAAAAGCAAAAATTATTGTTTATAAACATTCTGATATGGAAGATTTACGCCAAAAAGCAATCGCGGCGAAAGAATCAGGTCTTTACAATAAATTAATGATAATTACAGACGGTGTTTTCTCAATGGATGGAGATGTTGCAAAACTACCAGAAATTGTTGAGATTGCAGAAGAGTTAGATTTAATGACATACGTAGATGATGCACACGGTTCAGGTGTACTTGGAAAAGGTGCAGGGACTGTAAAGCACTTCGGTCTTTCTGATAAAGTTGATTTCCAAATTGGTACATTATCAAAAGCAATTGGGGTAATTGGTGGATATGTAGCAGGGAAACAAAACTTAATTGACTGGTTAAAAGTTCGTTCACGTCCATTCTTATTCTCTACAGCATTAACACCAGCTGATGCGGCAGCTTGCATGAGATCAATTGAAATCTTAATGGAAAGCACAGAGTTACATGATCGTCTATGGGAAAACGGTCGCTATTTAAAACAAGGGTTAAAAGAACTTGGCTTTAACATTGGAGAAAGTGAAACGCCAATTACACCTTGTATTATTGGTGACGAAGTATTAACACAAGAATTTAGTAAACGTCTAAATGAAGAAGGCGTATATGCAAAATCTATCGTGTTCCCAACTGTAGCAAAAGGAACAGGTCGTGTTCGTAATATGCCTACAGCAGCTCATACGAAAGAAATGTTAGATGAAGCAATTCGTAAGTATGAAAAAGTAGGGAAAGAAATGGGCATCATTTAAGTAACGACATCTTTTGAATAGCTTGCAAATGAGGAGTGGGGAAAATGAAAAAAATTCTAGTAACCGGTTCTTTAGGGCAAATTGGTTCTGAACTAGTAATGAAACTTCGTGATGTATACGGCGCATCAAATGTTATTGCAACAGATATTCGTGAAACAGACAGTGAAGTAGTAACGTCTGGTCCATTTGAAACGTTAGATGTAACAGATGGACAAAAACTACATGATATCGCAAAGCGTAATGAAGTAGATACAATTATTCATTTAGCAGCTTTACTTTCAGCAACAGCAGAAAAAAATCCGTTATTTGCATGGAATTTAAATATGGGTGGACTTGTAAATGCTCTAGAAGCAGCTCGTGAATTAAACTGTAAGTTCTTCACGCCAAGTTCTATCGGTGCATTCGGTCCATCGACGCCAAAAGATAATACACCGCAAGATACAATTCAGCGTCCTACTACGATGTATGGGGTAAACAAAGTAGCAGGAGAATTACTATGTGATTATTATTATCAAAAGTTTGGTGTAGATACGCGCGGTGTCCGTTTCCCAGGTTTAATTTCTTATGTAGCTCCTCCAGGAGGCGGAACGACTGATTATGCCGTTGAAATTTACTATGAGGCGATTAAAAAAGGTGTATACACCTCATACATTGCTGAAGGAACGTACATGGACATGATGTATATGCCTGATGCTTTACAAGCGATCATTTCATTAATGGAAGCTGATCCAAGTAAGCTAGTGCATAGAAATGCATTTAACATTACAGCAATGAGCTTCGAGCCAGAGCAAATTGCAGCGTCAATTCGTAAACACATTCCGACGTTTACAATGGATTATGCAGTAGATCCAGCTCGTCAAACAATCGCTGATAGCTGGCCAAACTCTATTGACGCAACAGCAGCAATGAAAGAGTGGGGCTTCAAAGCAGAATACGATTTAGATAAAATGACAACTGACATGCTGGCTAAGTTAAAAAAAAAGCTTGCAGCTGAGTTAGTGATGAATTAATAGGAAGGGTCGATTCTTAGGAATCGACTCTTTTTATTTGTATTTTGGGAATATGCAAATAATTACAAATGTGATAGAATGAGTTAATTTGTGTGTAAAGGGGAGACAAGGAATGGAGAAATGGGAGTTAGCAAAGGAAATTTACAATACGTCACGTTTAACGGGAACATTTAAACTTCGATCAGGACAAGTATCAAATCAATACTTTGATAAGTACTTATTTGAATCTAATCCAGTACTGTTATTAGAAATTACTAAACAGTTGAAAGAGCTCATTCCTCCTGATACAGAAGCACTCGCTGGTTTAGAGATGGGAGGAATTCCAGTAGCAACGGCATTATCTTTACAAACAGGTATACCAGTCGTACTTGTAAGAAAAGAAGCGAAGAAGTACGGCACATGTAAGTTGGCAGAGGGTGTTGATATTGCTGGGAAAAATGTTTGTGTTGTTGAAGATGTCATTACGACAGGCGGTCAAATATTATTAAGCACGAAAGATTTAAGAGAACTAGGTGCGAAAGTTAATCATGTTCTAGGTGTGATTGAACGAACAAAAGAAGGAAGAGATAACTTATTAGAAGATGGATTGCAGTTGCACTCCTTATTTACAATGGATGAGTTAATTGAAGGGGAAATGCAACATGCAAAGAGTTGATGTCGTATATGCACTAATACATGACGAAGAAACAGATAAAATATTAATGGTACATAATGTAGAACAAAACGTTTGGTCATTGCCAGGCGGGGCTGTAGAAAAAGGTGAAATATTAGAGGAAGCACTAATAAGAGAAGTGAAAGAAGAGACAGGTTTAACTGCTACGTTAGGTGGACTTGTTGCGATCAATGAAAAATTCTTTGAAGAATCAGGGAATCATGCGCTATTTTTTACATTCCGAGCGAATGTAGTAAAAGGTGAACTTATTGCGGAAGATGAAGGTGAAATTTCTGCAATAGAGTGGGTGGATCGAACAATTGCGAATGAGCGCTTCCCATACTATGACGGAGGATTTGAATCTTTGTTAGAAGTAGCCATTCCATACAAGTTTCAACCAGAAACAAAGTAATTGAACGAAAAAACAGGAGCCACAAGGCTCCTATTTTCTATTCAATCGTCTTCAGTAATAATTTTTTCAGTAATGGTTTAATCTTCAATCGTAAATCTTCAGCGTGATTTGCAACTAAGAAGTGATGGTTATAAATGTTTTTCATCAATTGATAAGTTGCTTCTTTCGCTTCGCCTTCTTCGATGAAGATACCGATTACTTCCATACCACTTTTACGCGCGAGTTTAACAGCTTCATGCGTATCTAAAATTCCGTCTTGTTGATAGTCTAGCGCAGAAGGCTCACCGTCTGTGAAGACTAGTAAGAATTTGTGTTTCTCAGGTCTTTTGGCAAGCTTTTCAGAAACGATACGAATAATATATCCGTCGCGGTTATCTTCTTCTTCACGAAGTTGCATAATTTCTGGACCAACGTTTGGTAACGTTGAGTTTTTATAATTTACAACTTCATGGATAACGTTCGGCTTATCTTCAGGTTTAGCGCTAGAGGCATCTTCCCAAAATCCGCTAATAGCGTGCGGGATTTTTAAAGATTTTAAAGCTTCATGGAATAGTACAACACTCTTCTTCGTCTCTTCCATTTTGTTATACATAGAACCAGAACAGTCAACTAACAGTTGGAATGCAACATCGAGTTCTTGTGACTCTTGTCCTTTTTTATAAAACATCCGCGGTTGTTTTTCGGTATAAATACGAAGGAATTTCTTACGAAGTCTTCCGTAATATTTATCACTATTCGCATTCGTTTTATTTTCAATCGTTTTTTCGATAATTTTCTTTAATTCTTTTACATCTTTATTGACGACTGATTTGATAGCTTGGTAATCTTTTTTCTCATCGATATTTGCTTTGCGAGCTTCTTTAAATGTATGAGAAGCACCTACATTATACTTACCATATGCACCGTCGTGCTGGCTAGAAGCGTGTGAAGCCCTTGCTTCTTCTGTATCAGCGCCATCAAAGTTGGATTGTGTACTTTTTTGAGAAGTACCTTGTACAGAACCAAGTGCCTGGTCGCCATCTTCTGATTCACGAGCAGTATCGCCCATCATGTTTGTTTTTGTTCCGCTTTCTAATTCAAAGCGTAAAAAGTTTTCGTTTTCGTTATTTTTATTTTCACGATGCCATGTGGAGAAACTTTCATCCATTTTGTTTTTATTTTCATCGTCATCTATGAGCTGCGTATCATCATTTGCTAAATCTTCGACGCGACAGTTCTTTTCGTCTGCAATGACAGATAAGTAAAGTGGAGCATGTCCGAAATAGTTGTTAAGCATATCACTTTCAAGAAGCGCCTCTAAGCGATAGCGAATTTTCTCAACGATATACATAATATCTTCTGTATTACGTGCTTGGAATGTTTCATGTAAAATCGCTTCAATTTGCTCAAAATATTCATTATTAAACATTTCATATTTATCGCTCGTTAATGAAAGATAGCATAGGCAAAATAGACGATCACCGTGATAATTACGAACGCGGTTTATTTCATTTTGAGAGCCGAAATAATTGCGGTACATTTCTTTTCGGCGTTTAAAAACATGTTTCGTGCCAGGACGTAAGTTCTTTACGATTTCCTCAACGCGTAAATCTTCTAATAGAACAAATAATTGTGTTAAAAACTTTTTTAGGGGCGATTCTTGCAATTCAATCGCATAAGAACGAATTAAAGTCATGTCCGAGTAATGTTTATTACCAAGTGCTTTTAAGAACACTTCGCTTTTTAATCCGATTACTGTATCTTCTTCTTTTCGATCATCCCAAAAGTGACTAATGACAACTTTCTTTTCAATTTCGTCGTAGTATGCTTTATAGCCGTATTCAAGATAGGCATCGTCTTCTTTTAGAAGGGCATACATTAAGTTTTCCATTTGTAGAAACAGCGACGCATCAATTTTTTTGTCACTAAAAATTTGTCTCATAAATTATCCCTCAAAGAAATAACTTTCTGCTAATTCACGGACAGTCATTTGTTCTGTTTCATCATTAAGTTTTGCAATTATGCTTCGTTCAATAGCTCGCATAACAGGAATATATACACCTAAATCACATGCATCGATAATACCACGAATACTTGCTGCTTCTTCACTTACACGTCCATCGCGAGCTAAAGGCATAAGGTCGCTTGCAAATGCAACAAACTTTTCAATTGTTGCAACATCATTTAATTTTGACTCTGCTAATAATAGTTCTTTTAATGTGTCACCTTGAATGTAAGGAACTTCAATAATAACGAAACGGTTTTTTAATGCTTCATTTAGTTCACTTGTTCCAACGTAACCTTCGTTAATCGCAGCAATTACACGGTATTCTTCATCACCGTATACAACCTCTTGTGTAAATGGGTTTGTGATCATTTTACGGTAATCTAATGCGCCGTGAAGTAGCGGTAAAGTTTCAGGTTTTGCCATATTGATTTCGTCAATATATAAGAAGTGACCGTTCTTCATTGCTTTCATAAGAGGACCGTTAACGAATGAAACTTCAGATGCACCATCTTTCGTTTGTAGTGTGTTGTATCCTAAAATACCTTCTACATCTAAGTCGACAGAGCAGTTAATGCTATGCATTGGTTTTTGGAATAAAGAAGAAAGTGTTTCCGCTAGTACTGTTTTACCACTACCAGTCGGTCCTTTTAATAGAATGTTCTTGCCAAGAAGAAGTGCTGTAATCGCATCTTCGATAATGCTATTATCAGATGCTTTATATATTTTAGTACCGATTAAATGAGCATTTTCACCAGCTTCTTGTTTATTCTTTTCATGAATCGTAGAAAGCTGTTGTTTTAAATCAGCATGTATATGAAATTGTTCTAACATGTATTTCCCACCTAACATTATTTTCATAAAGTAATACATCTTATGATAACTTGTTTTAATATGGTATGCAAAGAAAAGGAAGGAGGATAAAGGGAAAAGAAAAAGCAATCAAGATGAAGTTGATTGCCTACAGTAAAGGAGAAATGAGCCTCATGAAAGACTCCAATATGCGTTTTTTTATACTTCTTTTTTGGAAAGAGTTCCATTTAATTTCAGTTGAGTGTTTAAAATCTTCTTCAAAATCACGTTTAATATCGTGAACTGTTTTTGATTCATAAAGTACGCTAATAATTTCGTAATTCAATTCAAAGCTACGTACATCCATGTTCGCTGTTCCAATAGTTGCAATTGTATCATCAACGAGTACAATTTTTGCATGCATAAAACCATCTTTATAACTGTAAATAGAAGCACCAGCTTTTAAAAGCGGAGTGAAATAGGATTGAGATGCTTGATCACTAATGATACTATCACTTTTACCTGGATATAAAATCCGTACATCTATTCCGGCAATTGCACTTAAGCGTAATAATGTTAAAGTTTCTTGGTCTGGAATAAAGTAGGGTGTAGCGATCCAAATGGATTTTTTTGCAGAGCCCATAACAGCTAATAATGTATTACGAATACTTTTATCATCAGAGCTTGGTCCGCTTGCTACGATTTGAACAGCACCTTCTGCATTTGAAATCTCTTTACCTGGGAAGTATTGTCTATTCATGAATTGATCCCAGGAATAAGTATTTAAACCACTAGAGGCATAGAGCCAGTCTTCTAGAAAGATTGCTTGTAATTTATATAATGCTTTTCCTTCTATTTTTAAATGACTATCACGCCAAACGGGAAATTTCTTTGAACGGCCAAGATATTCATCACCGACATTGAGTCCTCCGGTAAAACCAATTTCTCCATCTACAATAACGATTTTTCGATGATTACGATAATTGACAGTTTCAAGTAACCAAGCTGAAAAAATAGGGTCAAATTCTACAATTTCAATCCCAGCTTCTTTCATAGGTTGCAAAAATCGTCTTCTTAACGTGTTACTTCCAAGACCATCATAAAGGAAGCGTATAATAACACCATCTTTTGCTTTTTGTATTAAAGCATCTCGAACTTTTGTACCAATTTCATCAGATTTATAAATGTAGTATTGAATATGTATATGATGTTTTGCCTGCTCTATAGCTCGCAAAATTTCTGAAAATGTTTGATCTCCGTTTGTTAAAAGTTTTGTAGTTGTTTTATCTGCGGCAGGACCGCCTCCAAATTTTTGTATGACTTCTGTTAAATGTATGGAACGTTCATTTAGTGGGACTGTGAGTAATAACTCTAGTCTTCTTCCTTCTAATATTTCACGGAATAATTTTCTTTGTTCTTCTGAACGATGGAGATGTTTTTTTCTTCTCCAGCGGCTGCGCCCGAAAATAGCGTATAAAAGCACACCTATAATAGGAAGAAGTGCTAATACTAAAAACCATGCCAATGTGCTTTGTGGAGATCTATTTTCTATAAAGATAACGAATGAAATTCCTACGATTGTGATGGACCATAGAGCACCGACAAATGTATATAACGAAATATACGATGTATTTAATAGGAACAGAACGATAGATACAATTGTAAATATTAATAGTAACTGAACGATAGGCTTCTTCATTTCTATATAATTCCCCTAATCTTTTTTCAATATAGACTTCCTAAATAGAAGATGTAATATGACATCTTTATTATAAGGTGTTTTGCTTTTTTTACAAAATATAGACATTTCACCTATACTTTCCGCATTTGTCCTACATACAGTGTACTATCACATTTTTATCCCACTCTTAATGCATATGAAAATGAAAAAATCGAAAAGGAGCGGAGAAACATGAATTATATAGAAAATAATGGATTGTACTATCGGAATCATCACCATGGAGGACACAATCATGGTGGGCACAATCATAACGGCGGACAGCATCACCATGGAGGACACAATCACTATGATCATCATCATCATCACGGAGGCGGCTGGGGCTGGGGTGGTAGTTCATGGGGAGGCGGATTTTTCCCTGGAAGCTTTGCAGGAGGAGTGTTAGGCGGACTGACAGCTGGTGCATTAACAGGTACAACAAGTGGAGGATATTATCCAGCTCCATATCCAGTAACTTATCCGTCACCATACCCTGTAGCGTATCCAATGCCATACCCAGGTTATCAGCAAATACCCTATTCATATTAAACTAAAAAAGAGGCTATCCTCTTTTTTAGTTTAATATGGTATTTATTTATAAAATACTTCCAAAATTAAGGTGAAAATATGTTAATATTTTGTTATTGTAATTCAAAAACATATACATTAATGTAGGTTTTCATATTATTATTCGTGAATAGTTATTTAGTATGGTCTAATTTCTATTTCGTTATTAAAAAACAAAGAAACCAGACATGAGTGGACTTATTTGGAAATAAGGCTTGGATAGAGCCACTTAAAGGGATTGCAGTATAATAAGGCACGAGATAATTAGGGAGATGAGAAGCTACTAGTTATAATTGAAACAGTATAATATTGCTTTTTATTACAAATAATATTATGTTATTTTAATCGGTCTATTTAAAAAGATAATTTATGTAATGGGCTAGTATTAGAAAATGAAATATCTCTATTTCTATGAAGAGAAACAGGTTGTGTTTTAGTCAGATAGGAAGCAAGGAGAGATGCGCATGCTAGAACAGAGAGGTCATGCATTATATGACTCTTCATTGCGAGATTTAAAGTTAGCATTAGATGAGTCTTCAATTGTTGCAATTACAGATCGAAAAGGTCTTATTACATATGTAAATGATAAATTTTGTGAAATCTCTAAATATAAAAGAGAAGAATTAATTGGAAAAGATCACCGTATTTTAAATTCAGGACATCATCCGAAAACCTTTTTTCAAAACTTATGGAAACGTATTTTGAATGGGAAAGTATGGACAGGTGAGATTCGGAATCGAGCAAAAGATGGTACATATTATTGGGTCAAAACAACAATTGTTCCATTTTTAAATGAAAAAGGAGAGCCATACCAGTTTATCGCAATTCGAAATGATATTAGTAGTAGAAAAGAAGCGGAACATAGATTGCGGCTAAGTGAAAGTCGTTATAGGGAACTTGCCTATCATGATGCTTTAACGAGTTTGCCTAACCGTTTACAATTAATAACGACCGTTAATAAATTGATTGCAGATAAAAAAGAATTTGGTATGATTTACTTTGATTTGGACCGTTTTAAATTAGTAAATGATACGTTAGGTCATATGATAGGGGATTTACTTTTAAGCGAAGTTGCTTCACGGTTGCATTATGTACTAGGAGAGAAAGATGTTCTGGCTAGGCTAGGTGGCGACGAATTTGTGCTGTTAACAAAAAATCATAGACAAGATGATATGAGGCAGTTAGCGACATCTGTGTTGTCATGTTTCCAGGCACCATTTATGCTTGAAGGCCATGAAGTATACATTTCAGCTAGTCTAGGACTTTGTTCTTATCCACAAGACGGACAAGATGTGGAAACGTTATTGAAAAACTCTGACTTAGCTATGTATAGTGCAAAAGAACAGGGGAGAAATGCTGCATGTTTCTTTACAGATGAGCTACGCGCGAAAATAAATCGCAGAATGAAAGTTGAGTTTGCTTTGCAAAAGGCAATTCGTGATGAAGAGTTAGATGTAGCATTGCAGCCTATTATTGATTTGAAAACGAAGAGATATTCTGGTATAGAAGCTTTAGTACGATGTATGACAGAAGATGGACCTATTTCACCAAGCGAATTTATCCCCGTAGCTGAAGAGTCTGGACTTATTATAAAGCTAGGAGACTGGGTATTAGAAAAATCATGCCGATTGTTTAAAACATTGCCAAATTATCAAGAAGGACTAAAGTTATCTGTGAATTTATCTATACAACAATTAATGCAGAAACGTTTTATTTTGTCTGTACGTAGCATTTTAAAGAGAACTGGTTTTCCTCCGAACCGTTTAATATTAGAAATAACGGAAAGCATTGCAGTTCGCCATTTTGATTATATTATTGCTACATTACAAGAATTAAGAAATATGGGTGTTTTAATTGCTTTGGATGATTTCGGAACTGGCTATTCTTCCTTATATTATTTAAAACAACTACCACTGGATATTGTGAAAATTGATCGTAATTTTATTCGTGAATTTCATTATGATCACGCACAGCCAGAACGAACGATTGTAAAATCTGTTATTGAAATTGCTCATAGTTTAAATTTAGCAGTAGTTGCTGAAGGGGTAGAAACAGTAGAACAAGAGAGTTTATTACAATCAATGAGCTGTGATTATGTACAGGGATTTTATTATGCGAAACCTTTATCTGTAGGAGAGCTAAAAGAAAAGTTAATTACAGATTTTTAATAAAAAAGAGAAGCCAGCAGCTTCTCTTTCTTTAATTCGTTTTTTGGGAGTCTTTCATTAGTACGGGATAAAGAATAAGACCTAATACGAACAATCCAATTCCTAAGAAGAACGTTTTTAAATCAGCAGTTCCCGTTTTGATAACCCAAATTGAGTATACAAATGCCAATGTAGTAATGATCCCGTCCTTTATTCGAGAACCAGGCATTATATCATACGTTTCTCCTGTAATAACCAGTTTGAATTGGTACAGAGTAGAAACAAGGTATGGAATTAAATAGGCTAATGTTGCTACGACGATAGCGAAACTATACGCTTCTGAAACAGTACCAGAAATCGTTGAAAATAAGAAGATTTGCGTCATTACATTTGTAATCAATAATGATTTTGAAGGACTACCTTTTTTATTTGTTTTCCCGAAAAACTTAGGGAAAAGTCCATTCTTTGCTGCCTGGTAAGGTACTTCTGAACTAACAACAATCCAGCCAACTGTAGATCCAAATAAAGATATAAGAGCGAGTAAAGCCATTATATATGCACCTTTATTTCCAATTGCTAAATTTAATGCGTCTACTAATGGTTTTTGAGACTCTTTTAAAGCATCTTGCGGAAGAGCTCCCATTGTAAGTAAAGTAATTGACATGTAAATAAGAAGAGCGATAATTAATCCGAAAATCGTAGCTTTTTTTACATCGCGCTGTGATTTTGCACGATTAGAAAGCATAACTGCTGATTCAATACCGATAAATGCCCAGAGGGTTGCAATAGCAGCTGAATTGATTTGTCCACCTAACGAGATGGATTGTCCAGCTTCATTCATAAAGGTTTGACCGTCTCCGAAATTAGAGGCATTGAAAATGAATAATGTAATTACAATAAACATTGTAAATCCGATAATTTTTGCAATGGTAGCAAGTAGATTCATATTTCCAGCTCGATCAATATTTTGAGAAAGAATATATTGAATTCCCCACAGCATAAGGCTACATATGAGGAAAGTTAACCCTTTTCCGAGTTCTAGTGAAAATCCGTTTATTGAAAAAAGAATTTGCTTACTTTGTAAAACTGGAAAGAACGTTGATAAATATCCAGCAAAGGAAATAATAACAGATGCTGTTGCAGCCCAGTTAGCAGCCCAATATCCCCATGCCATACTATATCCTGCAACTTTACCAGCTTTTTTTGAAGGAAACATCGCTTGAGCATAGCTTTGTGGTCCAGCTTTTAATTCTGGTTTCCGAATCGCTAAATTTCCAAATACAAGTGCAATCATAAATACGCCAAGGCCTGTAATACTCCATGCGAGTGTAGAACCCATTGGACCTGATACTTGTGCTAAATTTGCTGGAAGCATAAATACGCCGCCGCCAACCATATTCCCGATAACAAATGCTGTTAAAACCCATAATCCCCATTTTTTCGTTTCCATTTTTGTTAACTCCTTTGTAGTAAGTTTTGCTTAAACATCATTTTTTACTAGCCTTTTTGACAATAAAAAAAGAGCCATGTAGATAAAAAATACCTACATGGCTCTTCGCCTGACGTAGGTACAACGGGAATAACCCTTGTACCTACGCGTAATTTTCCGCTAGGTTTCAAGGGTTAAGTATGATGATGATGTTTTTGTGCAAATGTAACTACAATTGTTGTATAAGTAAGCATAGTTCTTTGCTCCCTCTCTCCTCTGATTTTGAAGTTAGTATACTACATGTTTTTTTGAATGAAAAGAAAAATATAAAAATTTTTATAAAAATCCGTTTTAGAGATTAAAAATTCACCTGTATTTTTCCTATACTGGAAAATAAGTGAGAGATTGGCAGAAGAGTGTAGCATGGTATAATACATATAGAATTAGAAGGTGACAAGGGGCTAGTGTAGATGATGAGTAAGTATGAACAAATTTATACAGAAATCAGTAAGTCTATTGATAATAAGCAATTAAAAGAAGGATGCAAAATCCCATCAGAAACAGAATTAATGAAGCAGTATGAGGCAAGCCGAGGTACGGTAAGAAAAGCAGTAGATTTACTGCAAGAGCGTGGATATGTGCAAAAAATTCATGGAAAAGGTGTTTTTGTTTTAAAGCGAAAAAACATTGAGTTTAATTTCGGTGGTATTGTAAGCTTTCAAGAAGAAAATGAACGTTTAGGGCGTCATTGTATTACAGATGTCGTAGAAATGGAGAAAATCGAAGCGACGGAAGACGTAGCAAAGTTATTAAACGTGAAAGAAAAAACAGAGATTGACCATATTAAACGTGTACGAAATATTGATGGAGAAAAAGTAATTTTAGATATAAATCATTTTGTATCTGAGTTTATTCCAGGATTAACGAAAGAAATTGCAACTGCATCGATTTATAAATACATCGAGAAAGAGCTTGGGCTACATATTAGTTATTCGCAGAGGGTAATAGAAGTACAGCCATGTACAGAGGATGACAGAAAGTATTTAGATTTAAATGGAACAGACTATGTTGTCGTTGTGAAAAACTTTACACATTTGTATGATGGAAGTCAGTTTGAATATACAGAATCACGCCACCGTTTAGATATTTTTCACTTTTCGGATGTGGCACGCAGGAAGTAAAGAGGTGGAACAAAATATTGTTTCATCTCTTTTTTTTATAAAAAAAACACAAACTCGTATATACGAGTATTGACTAACTTATATATACGAGTTAATATGTAATTGTAAACGGTATCAAAAAAAGAAAAGAGGGACGGGAATATGGGGAAAGACTATCGTAAAACAGCAGAGGAAGTGTTGCAGTATATTGGTGGGAAAGACAATATTGAACAAGCTGCACATTGTGTGACGAGGCTCCGTATCGCTTTAAAAGATGAAAGTAAAATAGATAATGATAAATTACAGTCTGTTTCATTAGTGAAAGGAGCGTTTCATAACGCTGGTATATTTCAAGTTGTAATTGGTCCAGGGGATGTAGATCGTGTTTACGCTGAATTGATAACGCTTGCAGGTATGAAAGAATCGACTGTAGCTGACGTAAAAGACTCTGGAAATCAGAAGTTAAATCCAGCTCAAAAGTTTGTAAAAATATTTTCGGATGTATTTATGCCGATATTACCAGCGATCGTAACAGCTGGTTTACTAATGGGTATTAACAATCTATTAGGGGCAAAGGACTTATTTTTTGATGGGAAAAATTTATTAGATGTTTATCCGAACTTAGGCGGGCTTTGGGATTTAATTAATATGATGGCCAATACAGCATTCGTATTCTTACCAGCACTTGTCGGGTGGTCAGCAACGAAGCGTTTTGGTGGTAGTCCAATACTAGGGATTGTTATGGGATTAATGCTTGTGCATCCGGCCTTATTAAACGCTTGGGACTATGGAAAAGCAGCGACTGGTTTAGAGGGTCAAAAGATTGAGTACTTCAATATTTTAGGACTGTTCCAAATTGAGAAGGTAGGATATCAAGGACAAATTTTACCTGTTTTAGTAGCTGCATTTGTGTTAAGTAAAGTAGAAATCTTTTTAAAGAAACATGTACCAAATGCAATTCAATTATTAGTTGTACCAATTACAACAATCGTTGTGACAGGTGTGTTAGCATTAGGAATTATCGGTCCGGTTACACGTCATATCGGAGATTTATTAACAGTAGGATTAGTAGGTGTATATGAAACAGTACCAGTAGTTGGAGCAGTATTATTTGGAGCATTATATGCACCGCTCGTAATTACAGGTATGCATCATATGTTTATTGCAATTGATTTACAATTAATTGCACAACATGGTGGTACATTTATTTGGCCGATGATCGCTCTTTCTAACATTGCGCAAGGTAGTGCGGCACTTGCGATGTTCTGGATTTCTAAAAATCAAAATGATAAAAGTATGGCATCGACATCAGCCATTTCAGCATACTTCGGTATTACAGAACCAGCGATGTTTGGTGTGAATTTACGAAATAAGTTCCCGTTTTATGCAGCGATTATAGGGTCTGCTGTGGCAGCGATATTCATTACATTAAATGGTGTATTAGCACCTGCTATCGGAATTGGCGGATTGCCAGCATTTATTTCTATCATTCCGAAATCGATTCCAATTTTTATTGTAGGAATGATTATTGCAGTTGTAATCCCATTTACTTTAACATGGTTATTTGCAAAAAGAGTCAAACAGAAGTAGGAGGAAGTTAAACATGAAGGATTGGCATAAAAGTGTAGTCTATCAAATTTATCCGAAGAGCTTTAATAGTTATTACAATAGAGAAACCGGTGATATAAAAGGGGTTACAGAGAAACTAGATTATTTAAAAGAACTCGGAGTGGATTATATATGGTTAACACCGATATACCAATCACCACAAAATGATAATGGATATGATGTAAGTGATTACTACAGCATTGATCCATCTTACGGAACGATGGAAGAGTTTGAAGAACTTTTAGCAAAAGCGAAAGTACGTAACATTGAGATTATGCTTGATATTGTTGTAAATCATAGTTCGACTGAACATAAGTGGTTTAAAGAAGCGAAGGAAGATAAAAATAGTCCATATCGTAATTACTATATTTGGCGTGATGAAAAAAATAATTGGCAGTCTAAGTTTGGTGGATCTGCTTGGAAATATGATGAGAAGACGGAGCAATATTATTTACATTTATTTGATGAAACACAAGCTGATTTAAATTGGGAAAATGAAAAACTTCGTGAAGAAGTATATGATATGATGCGTTTTTGGCTGGATAAAGGAGTAACAGGATTCCGATTAGATGTCATTAACTTAATTTCAAAAGACCAATGCTTCTTAAACGATGAAGGTAGTACTGCGACAAGTGATGGGCGCAAGTATTATACAGATGGTCCGCGTGTTCATGAATATTTACAAGAGATGAACCGAAATGTTTTTGAAGGAAAAGATGTAATTACAGTTGGAGAAATGTCATCTACGACAATTGATAATTGTATTAAATATTCTAACCCTGAGCGCAATGAACTAAGCATGACGTTTAGTTTCCATCATTTAAAAGTAGATTATCCGAATGGTGATAAGTGGACGAAAGCAGAGTTTGATTTTATTAAATTAAAAGAGATTATGTCTAACTGGCAAATTGAAATGCAAAAGGGCGAAGGATGGAATGCTTTATTTTGGTGTAATCATGACCAGCCTCGCATCGTGTCACGCTTTGGTGATGATGGAAAGTACCGAAACGAATCTGCAAAAATGTTAGCGACAGCCATGCACATGCTGCAAGGAACGCCTTATATTTATCAAGGGGAAGAAATCGGTATGACGAATCCTAAATTTGAGTCCATCGAGCAATATCGTGATGTGGAATCGTTAAATATATACGATATAAAGCTAAAAGAAGGGCTATCAAAAGAAGAGATTATAGGGATTTTAAAGCAGAAATCTCGTGACAACTCTCGCACTCCGATGCAGTGGAATGAAGAGATAAATAGCGGGTTTACAACAAGTACACCTTGGATTTCGGTCGCTGAAAACTTTAAAGAAATAAACGTAGAGAAGGCATTAGAAGATAATGAGTCTGTATTTTATCATTATCAAAAACTAATTGAACTAAGAAAAACATATGATGTTATTACAGAAGGAGAGTATGCTATTTTAGATGAAAATCATCCTAAGATTTGGGCATATACACGTACTGTAGAGAATGAAGTACTACTTGTTATAAATAACTTTTATGGAGAAGACATCACATATTCCGTACCAGTTCATGTTCAAGTAGATGGTATGAAACAAGAAGTAGTAGTATCAAATTATAAAGATTCAAGTGTGGACATTAATAATTTAAATTTAAGACCATATGAATCAATTGTATATCGATATACGAAATAAAAGGTTGTATGCCGAGGAGGCATACAACCTTTTATTTTAAGACACCACTATACAAAATATTTACTTCTACTTCAGGCTTAAATTTTACTTTTGCATAATCTTTATTCCAATTTTTTTTCTTCCATAAATCAGGATGATAAGCGATAAGGTGTCTGCCGATACCGAAAGCATCACAGTTTGCTTTTTGTAGCTTTTTTGTTATTTGTTTTGCTTCTTTTGTAAGTTGCTTTGATAATTCTTTATTTAGTTTTTTTCTTGCACTCATTTTATAAAGATTATCTCTTGGAGCCTCAAGTGCTATAACTTTTAGTTGGAGCTTAATGTGAGCATAAACATTTCCTTTTTTATCTGTTGTTATTTTTAAGTCTCGTTTTAACTTTCGATTACTTACTTCAATTGTAAGATAGTCAGATGTACTAGATGAATCGTTATTTGTAAGTTTTTGGGTTATGCGAGCGCTTTTCCCCATTTTATCAGTTAGTAATACGAAGAGTACCGATTGGCGTAAAGGTAAAAGTCCAGTTAATTTATCTTTGTTAAATAGAGCTATCCCATTGGTTACAACTTCTTTTCCTTTTAGCTTTATAGATGGGAGGGTGAAATCTTTTCCGGGATCTAACATTTTTGTAGCGGCCGTTTCTAAAGTTTCATCTGGAAATATACTCATGTCTTCTAAGCTCTGTACTTTTTTCTTTAAAAAGTCTCCAATTAATAAATTTCCTACCTTCTTTTGGGCAAGTATTTTATCCGTTTCCCCATCTACTGATATAAGTTTTACTAATGCGGTTGGATTTGTTGGATCTCTAAATCCAACGTCTAAATAAGGGAGTATGCCTTTCTTTTGGATTTTTGTTCCTAATAGTTCTACTCCATATTTGAAATAACGAATATTACCAGTAACGTTTTTTCTTAAAGAATCACTTGTATCACGTATGTTATAGCCAGTTGCTGAATGTACTTCATTTTTAAATGAAGATTGATCCCCACTCGAACTCTTTACGAGTTCAATGGTTTGCTGCAGTTTATTTTCTTCTGTAATATCAAAGCCAATACTATAAGCTAATCTCGCATCTCTTAAAGGTTCTTGATCCCAACAACCAGAAAGAAGTGAGCTAGCGCACAATATGCTACATAATTTAATTGTTTTTTTGTGCATATGGAGCTCCTTTCTTATTTCTGAATAAGGAATAGAGAAGAAATAAAAAAGGTAGAATTACTATAAAAATATAGGTGAATTTATCAGTAAATGTAGCAAGTACTTTAAGCTCCTCAGGTGTATCTATAAATAAGGCTACACTAAAAGCAATAATACCAACGATTGGAACAGCTTTTTTATGATTAGCAAGATTGAATATATGTCCAATTCCTATTGAAGCAGCACAGTAATAACTAGCGATGGAGGCTACAACAGTTATCATCCAAATTGGAATGAAAATTAGGTCTGTTCGGTCTATAATCCCAATATGGAGAGAGCGTAATAAGTAAGCAACTGGTTCTGGAATAAGCTCAACTTGTTTTGGACTAAATACAATAAAGCAAATCCAAACGGTAAAAGTGTAAAAAAGAGTTACAAATCCATTAGCGATAGAAATGGCCTTTAGCCGTGCAACAGGATTCCCATTTACTTTTGGAAAAGCGATCAGAATAATTTCAAAACCATACATAGCTGTAATGGTTTCCTTTGAAGCTTGAATAATATTCCACCATCCGGCTTCTGTAATTGGAAAAATATAAGAAAAATCAGCTCGTGAAAAACCTAGTGCAATTAAAAGAGCCATGGGCAAAATGAGAATAGAAGCCATGACATAAAATCTTACAATTACTTTAAATGTATTATAGGCTACATAGCAGCAAGCTATTGTAAATAGTATGAGAATTGCAGACCAAGGGGTTGCTTGCAAAACCCATACTTTAATGACATTACAAGCATTTAACATAACGGTCATACCGATAAGTGTAAAATAAAGAACATATGAAAATCCTAATAGTTTTCCGAATTTATTCCCAAACATTATAGAAGAAATTTCATACATAGTTGCATCAGGAAATCTTCTTAACAAAAACCACATAAGTAAAATAATAAGTTGAATTGCAAGACCAGCGATGAGAGCAGAAATCCATCCGCCACCTTTCGCTATTGGGTGAAGACGGTTTGGTAAAGAAAGTATACCAACTCCGATTTGGCACTGAATAACGAAAAAGGTAAATTGAACAAGTGAAATTTTACTTTGCGTGTTTGTCACCATTCTCATCCTCTCTCGTTACATGCTGTCGTTGCATTTTTTTCGGCTTTGGATCATGAGGCCGTTCCCAAAACGACCAAATTGGAAGTCTTACAAAAGAATCTTTCATATCTTTGATCCGCATAGGTGCAAGAGGAGAAAGATATGGTGTATGAAACGAATGAAGCTGACATAAGTGAACGAAAGTTATAATTAGACCGAATGATATTCCTACATATCCAAATATGGCAGCAAGAATCATTAATGGAAAACGAAGAATACGAACTGCTGAACTCATATCGTTTGATGGAACGAGAAAAGATGCAATTGCAGTTAAAGCTACAACGATAATCATCGTATAAGAAACGAGTCCAGCTTTTACAATCGCATCACCAATTACTAAACCGCCTACAATACCGATTGTTTGTCCAACTCGGCTTGGCAAGCGAATACCAGCTTCCCGTAATAATTCGAAAATCAATTCCATTAAGAGAGCCTCAAAAATGGGAGGGAGAGGTACTTTTTCTAATGAAGCTTTAATTGTATAAACGAGCTCGAGTGGCAACACATCAGGATGAAAAGCGACGGTTGCGATATATATAGCTGGTAAGAGAAAGGCAATCAAGAAGCTCACTAGGCGAATCATTCGGACGAAAGAACCAACAATCCAGCGATTATTATAGTCATCTGGTGATTGATAGAAAGCGAATAACGTAACAGGAACGATAAGAGCTGTTGGATCTCCATCGGATAAAATAGCAACTCGGCCTTCCATTAAATTAGCGACAGTTCTATCTGGCCGCTCTGTATTTAATTGTTGTGGAAATGGCGAGAAAGAATTATCTTCTATAAATTCTTGTATATAACCTGGTGCCATAAGGGAATCGGTTTTAATAGTTTCTAGCCTTCTTTTTACTTCGGTAACGAGATCATCATTAGCTATATTTTGAATATAAGCAATAGCTACTTTCGTGTGCATTTCTTCACCGAGTGTAAAATATTTAACAACTACATTTGGACTCTTAATGAGTTTACGAATAGAAGCTAAATTCGTTGCTAAATCTTCTACAAAACCAGTATGCGGTCCACGTACAATACCTTCATTATCAGGCTCTGTTATATCTCTTTTTAAAGATAGAGCTGTTTCAAAAATACAAAAGCTTTCGACTTGCTCATGGAAATATAATGATTTACCTTGTAATAAAAGCTGCACACCATAATTTAAATTCGTTTCTTTTGTCATATTCAATGTAGAAAAAGCTTTATCTAAAGCTAAGTCTGACCGTGTCAATAAAGGCTCAAGGGCTAACTGATGAATTAGATTTGGATCTGCTAAAGATTCGATATATAAGATTGTTCCTTTTCCGTTTTGAAAAGGGAGATCTAATTTTTTTATATCATCAGAATGAGAAAGTTTATTTTCAATGTAATTAATGTTCTCCGGAAGTGATGGAAACATATGCTTTTGTTTTTTACTCTCTTGTTGTTCTTTTTTCTCTGTCATAATTTCCACCTCTTTTAAAGTGCAATTGTTTCTGTTAATTTTTGTCGTTTGTGAGAAATTTATGCTTGAATTATTTTTAAAAAAAGAGGATTGAAAGTTACGTTACATTGTCTTTTGTGCACTATTCAATTTCATAGCAGTACTTCTCACATTTGTGTCGAATTAAGAAGATATATAGGAGGGATACATATGGAAATAGCTGTAGAACGTGTTTTTACAAAGGAAATTTTAGCAAGAGCGGCAAGAGAATTTCATGTAACAGTGGAAGAAAAGCCACTTGGAGATTTTGAAAATTATATTTTTAAGGCGAAGGGTGATAATGATGAAGATTACGTATTACGTTTAACGCATTCTTCTCATCGCTCTAAACAAGAGGTAGAGGCGGAACTAGATTTTTTACGATATGTTGCGGAGAATGGGGCAAAGGTAGCAGGACCTCTTTATTCAACGTCTCAGAATCTTGTAGAAGAAATTGTAGCAGAGGATGGAACGTTCTTTTTCGCGTCTTTATTTACATATGCAAAAGGCGAGCAAGTAAAAGGAGAGGAATCGCCTTATTGGGGAAATACTTACTTTGAAGCGTGGGGAAAAGCGATTGGACAACTGCATCGCCTTACAATGGATTATCCTAAAACAGATTACCGTGATACGTGGGAAGAGGACGAGAGTAGCATTGTTAATGAATTAGAAGATGAGAAAGTGAAAGAGATTGCTGCTGTATTAATGGAGGAAATAAAGACTCTTCCAATTGGCAGAGAAACGTTCGGTCTTATGCATGGCGATATTCATCCAGGTAATTTCCATTATGATGGAAAAGAGCTAACAATCTTTGATTTTGATGATGCTGCCTATAATTACTTCATTCATGATTTGGCAATGGTTCTTTATTACTCGGTCCTTTTTGCACCGTGGACAGTGGAGGAGAAGACGACATTCGCTCGTAAACAGTTACAAGTGTTAAGAAAAGGATACGAATATGAGCACAGGCTGGCGGATAGTTGGTATGAATCGTTACCACTATTTTTACGCTTACGTGATATAGGTTTATATGGAACGCTTCAAAAGAAGTTTAAAGGGAAAGATATGCCTGATAATTTCTTGAAATTATCGGAAGAGCTATACGGAAGAATTATCAAAAAAGAAGCAATTGTGAATATATAATACATTTAGTTCAAAACAAAGTATATAAAACAAATATATACTTTGTTTTTTTATACAAAAATATGTTTACTTTATTAAAATAATATTGTCCTAGATTCGCTATACACTTATAATTTTATATATATTCTGAATATTCTTTATAAAAAGAGGAGGGGGAATGTTGGAAGCTATCGTAAGTTGGATCAATAATATTGTTTGGAGTCCAGCACTTGTTTATTTATGTTTAGGAGCAGGTTTATATTTTTCCATTCGAACGAGGTTTTTACAAGTAAGGCATGTAGGAGAAATGGTGAAGCTTACATTTCAAGGAGAAAAATCGGATGCTGGTGTTTCTTCGTTCCAGGCGTTAGCACTTTCTTTATCAGGGCGCGTTGGAACAGGAAATATTGCGGGTGTTGCAACGGCTGTTGCATTTGGTGGTCCAGGAGCTGTCTTTTGGATGTGGGCGGTCGCGTTTCTAGGAGCAGGTTCTGCTTATGTAGAATCGACACTTGCACAAATATATAAGACGAAGCATCAAGGGCAATTCCGTGGTGGTCCAGCTTATTACATTGAAAAAGGGTTAGGGGTTAAATGGTATGCATTAGTATTCGTTGCAGCAACAATTCTTGCAACGGGGATGCTGTTACCGGGTGTTCAGGCAAATAGTATTGCTGTAAGTTTGGAAACAGCTTTCGGTATTAATACTTCTGTATCCGGAGCGGTATTAGTAGCGGCATTAGCGCTTATTATTTTTGGTGGAGTTAAGCGAATTGTTAATGTAGCGCAAGTTGTAGTGCCATTTATGGCGCTTGGTTATATTTTAGTAGCTTGCGTGATTGTTGCTATGAATATTGAAAAATTACCAGATGCTTTCATGTTAATTTTAAAAAGTGCCTTTGCATTAGAAGCAGCTTTTGGTGGAATTATTGGTTTAGCAATCTCTTGGGGAGTAAAACGTGGTATTTATTCCAATGAAGCAGGGCAAGGAACTGGGGCCCATGCGGCGGCAGCTGCTGAAGTATCACATCCAGCTAAACAAGGGTTAGTACAAGCATTTTCCGTTTACATTGATACATTATTTGTTTGTTCAGCAACAGCATTTATGATGATTATTACAGGCATGTATAACGTATTTGATGCAAGCGGAAAAAACTTTATCGTTAATAAATTAAATGGTGCGCAGCCGGGTCCTGGTTATACACAGGCAGCAGTAGAATCTGTTTTCCCTGGATTTGGAAACGGTTTCGTTGCAATTTCTTTACTATTCTTCGCGTTTACAACAATTATGGCGTATTACTACATTGCAGAAACGAATATTGCATACTTAAATCGTGATAAAGACCGTCCTTGGATGTCCATCGTACTAAAATTTGTATTCTTAGGAGTCGTATTCTATGGTTGTGTAAAAACAGCTGCAACGGCTTGGGCTTTAGGTGACATTGGTGTAGGGATTATGGCATGGGTTAACATTATCGCGATTTTACTACTACAAAAACCAGCATTGATCGCATTAAAAGATTATGAAAAGCAGAAAAAAGAAGGGAAAGATCCAGTATTTGATCCGCAGGAATTAGGAATTAAAAATGCTGATTTTTGGGAGCATGAATACGGGAAAGATAAGAAAGAAGAAGTATCTTAATAGAATAGAAATGAAAAAAGCAAAGGGGAAACCCTTTGCTTTTTTTATGGACAAATTGAAGCTGAAAGTTATTTTTGGGACTATTTTTGAATATAAAAAGAATGTACATGCGTTGTTAGGGGAAGGGGGGAGTATGTTGATAGAATTTCGTAATGTAAATAAATATTATGGTAACTTTCAAGTTTTGAAAAATATTAATGTGCAAGTGAAAAAAGGCGAAGTGGTAGTAGTTGTCGGGCCTTCAGGATCAGGAAAAAGTACATTGCTTCGATGTATAAATCAATTAGAGGCAATTACAGATGGAGAATTAATTGTACAAAATACAGAGGTACACAATAAAAAAACGGACATGAATGAATTGCGGCGAAATATTGGGATGGTCTTTCAACATTTTTATTTATATCCACATAAAACAGTTCTGCAAAATATTACACTAGCACCGATTAAAGTAAATAAAGTTTCCAAAGAAGAAGCAGAGAAAACAGCAATGTTTTATTTAGAGAAAGTAGGAATCCCGGAGAAGGCTAATGTATATCCGCATCAATTATCCGGAGGACAACAGCAAAGGGTAGCAATTGCTAGAGGACTTGCGATGCAGCCGGAAATTATGCTATTCGATGAGCCTACGTCTGCTCTTGATCCGGAGATGATTGGGGAAGTACTTGATGTTATGAAAACGCTAGCTAAAGAAGGGATGACGATGGTCGTCGTCACGCATGAGATGGGATTTGCAAGAGAAGTAGCAGATCGAATTTTATTTATGGATGATGGCCAAATCATTGAGGATACAACACCAGTGCAATTCTTTGCAAGTCCTGAAAAAGAAAGAGCGCGTCTATTTTTAAGAAGAGTGTTAAATCATTAAAGGAGGAATTTCATGCTTAAAATGAAAAAGTTGTTTACGTTAATCGTATTTTCATGTTTATTCGTACTTGTCGTTGCTGGGTGCGGAAGTAAAAAAGATGAGGCGAAAGAAACGAATACGAAGCAAGGCGGGGCTGTTGAACAAATTAAGAAGCGCGGAAAACTAGTAGTTGGAGTGAAGAATGATACGAACTTATTTGGCTTGAAAAATCCTTCAACAGGGCAGGTAGAAGGATTTGATGTTGATATCGCAAAGGCGCTTGCGAAAAAAATCCTTGGAGATGAAAAGAAACTAGAATTAAAAGAAGTAACGTCTAAAACACGTATTCCACTACTGAAAAATGGTGATATTGATGCAATTATCGCAACAATGACAATTACGGAAGAACGTAAAAAAGAAGTTGATTTTTCAGATGTATATTTTAAAGCAGGGCAATCGTTACTTGTGAAAAAAGGAAGCAATATTAAGAGCGTCGATGATATAAAACAAGGCGTTAAAGTATTAGCTGTAAAAGGATCAACATCTACAAATAACATTCGTCAAAAGTCACCAGAAGCGACTGTATTAGAATTTGAAAATTATAGTGAGGCATTTACAGCGTTAAAGGCAGGTAAAGGTGATGTGTTAACGACAGATAATGCGATTCTTTATGGAATGGCAAAACAAGATGCTAATTATGAAGTAGTAGGAAAAATTTTCACAGATGAACCGTACGGAATTGCAGTGCAAAAAGGTGCAGACGATTTAACGAAAGAGATTAATAATTTACTAAAAGATATGAAGGCGAGCGGGGAATACGATAAATTGTATGAAAAATGGATCGGTCAAAAACAAGAGAAGTAAAGTGAAACTTTATTTTTCTTGATAAATAGTAAGAGTGAGAGGATGAGAGTACTCATCCTCTTCTTGTAAAGAAAGAGGGGAGAATATGTGCCTGATTTTTCTATATTAACGAATAACATTGATATGTATTTAGAAGGGTTTAAATATACAGTTATGTCTAGTGTAATTGCATTAATAGGAAGCTTTATTTTAGGAGTAATTTTGGCGGTAATGCGTATTGCACCGATTCGTATTTTAAATTGGGTAGGATCAGCTTTTGTAGAGTTTGTAAGAAATATTCCACTCGTATTAATTGCATTTATATTTTATTTCGCTTTACCTGTAATAGGAATTACTTTAAATGGTTTTGTAGCAGGAACAGTTACGCTTACGGTATATACGGCAGCTTTTATTGCGGAAGTCATTCGCGCTGGTATTCTATCAGTCGCGAAAGGTCAGATGGAAGCAGCAAGGTCTTCAGGGTTAACGTATGTACAGGCGATGTATTATGTTGTCTTACCTCAAGCGATGAAAATCGTAATTCCTCCTCTAGGAAATCAATTTCTCAATTTAGTAAAAAACTCTTCCATACTCGGAATTATCGCTGGTACTGATTTAATGTATCAAGGAGATTTAATTTCAACGAAGACGTTTGTTACGTTTGATGTTTATATATTTGTCGGGATGTTTTATTTAATATTAACAATTCCGCTCAGTATGCTAGTGCGTTATTTAGAAAAACGCTTGGCAAAGGAGGCGGTGTAAATGGATTTTAAGGGAGCAATTACAGGGGATCATATTCTATTTTTATTAAAAGGATTACTTATAACGTTAGAGGTAGCGCTCGTAGCAATTGTACTTAGCTTTATTATCGGTAGTGTAATAGGAATATTGCGCTACACGAAAATACCTGTCGTCTCACAAATATTAGGAATTATCGTTGAAGTGATTCGAAACTTACCACTACTGTTAATTATATTTTTCACGTATTTTGCACTTCCAGAAGCAGGCTTGAAATTAGAAATTATAACAGCTACAATTGTTGCTTTAACAATATTTGAAGCTGCAATGATATCTGAAATTGTTCGAAGTGGTCTATTATCTATCGAAAAAGGGCAAATCGAAGCAGCGAGGTCTTCCGGATTAACGTATGTTCAAGCGCTGTGGCATATTATTTTGCCACAAGCATTAAGAAGAATGGTCCCGCCACTTGTCAGTCAGTTTATTTCATTGCTGAAAGATACAGCGCTAGCAGTCGTTATATCACTACCAGAGCTTATTCATAATGCTCAAATTATTAGCGGGCAAAATGTAAATTATATGATTCCGACGTTTATAGTAGTTGCTTGTATGTATTTTATCGTAAATTATAGTTTATCAATTTTATCGAGAAGGTTAGAACTTCGTTGACTCTTACAATATATGTAAGAGTTTTTCCCTTGTTTATCCTTATTTTCCTCTAAATAGAATCTAAATCTTGCAATAATTAGATTTTTTATATTATTTTATCAGAAAAGTTTTAATTTTATATAGAAAATGTAATCGCTTTCGTGTATATTTTTATTATCAGAAAATTTTAACAAGACATAGGGGTATGGTAGGGGGAGGATTTAGATGCAGCAACCAACGAATGAGAAATTACATCGTACGATGAAGAGTAGACATTTATTTATGATCGCACTTGGTGGTGTAATCGGAACTGGTTTTTTCTTAGGTTCAGGTTACACTATTAATCAGGCTGGACCAGGGGGGGCCATCCTTTCATATTTAGTAGGCGGATTTATTATGTATTTAACAATGCTTTGTCTTGGAGAGTTAACGGTAGCAATGCCAGTTTCAGGTTCTTTCCAAAAGTATGCGACGAAGTTTATTGGACCAGGAACGGGCTTTATGATCGGCTGGCTATACTGGCTTGGCTGGGCAGTAACAGTAGGACTAGAATTAACGTCAATCGGTTTAATGATGAAAAGATGGTTTCCAAATGTTGATGTTTGGGTATGGTGCCTTGTATTCGGCGTTATTCTATATGCGTCAAATGCTATCTCAGCGAAAAGCTACGCTGAATTAGAATTTTGGTTTTCTAGTATTAAAGTAATTACAATCCTTGCATTTGTTGTTCTTGGTGGTAGTGCATTATTAGGATTTATATCATATGACGGAAAAGAAGCAGCACCTCTTTTTTCTAACTTTGTAAGCGATGGTGGACTTTTCCCAAATGGACTAGCTGCCGTATTACTTACAATGATTACAGTTAACTTCTCGTTCCAAGGAACAGAGTTAATCGGAATTGCAGCGGGAGAAAGTGAAAACCCAGAAAAAACAATTCCACGTGCGATCCGTAATACAGTATGGCGTATTATGTTATTCTTCATTTTAACAATGACAATTTTAGTAGGATTAATTTCTTGGAAAGAAGCAGGCGTAATTGAAAGTCCATTCGTAGTTGTATTTGATAAAATCGGTATTCCATATGCAGCTGATATTATGAACTTCGTTATTATTACTGCGTTATTATCTGTAGCGAACTCTGGATTATATGCAGCGACACGTATATTATGGTCACTTGCAAATGAAGGAATGGCACCAACTTCTTTCAAGAAAGTAAATAAACGTGGTATTCCAATTACAGCGCTAGTCGTAACGATTGCGGTAGCTGGATTATCCCTATTCACAAGTTTCCTTGCAGAAGATACAGTATACATGTACTTATTATCGATAGCTGGTTTATCGGCTGTTTCAAGTTGGATCATTATTGCTCTATCGCAACTTCGCTTTAGAAGTCAGTATATAAAAGGCGGAGGAAAGTTAGAGGACTTAAAGTATAGAACACCACTATATCCGATTGTTCCAATTTTAGCTTTAATTACAAATAGCATCGTTGTTATTAGTTTAGCGTTTATTCCTGAACAAAGAATGGCGTTATACTGCGGTATTCCATTTATCATTTTCTGCTATATATATTATTATTATTATATGAGTAAGAAACAGCAGAAACCGATGAAAGTGGAGATGGACAAAACAAATGAAACTAACAATCAAACACGATGATATAAAGGCAGATTTATCGTACGCTCAATTAGCGATTGGAAAAGAAAACGGGTATTCACCGTTACAATTACTCGTTTCTTCTATCGCAGGATGTAGTGCAATTGTCTTTCGAACAATTTTAGAAAAGAAACGTATTACATACGATACGTTTACGATCGAAACTGAAATTGGTAGAAGTGAAGCTTTATCCAAACCAGTTGAAAGTGTTCATTTGCACTATAAAATTAAAGCGGAAAACATTACAGAAGAGCAGTTGGACAAAGCATTGCAGCTTGCAGTGAAAAATTGCACGATTGTTCAATCTGTAAAAGATAGTATAAAAGTTACGGAAACAATTGAACTAATAAAGTGAAACATAAAAGCGTGAGAGTATAGCTCTCACGTTTTTATGTTTTTAACAGAGGAGGAAGTATTATGAAATGTTTAGGTTGTAAATTAGCAAACGAAGAGGAAAAAATATATAAAGTATATGAAGATGATTATGTAACTTGCTTTTTAGATCATGCGCCTTTCTACCCAGGACATACTTTAATTGTGCCAAAGCAGCATGTTGTAGAAGTAGACGAATTAGATGACGTTGTAGCAAGATCAATTATGGATGCTTCTAAGCTGATTTCAAAAGCGATTAAGGCATTATATAAACCAGATGGAATTACAGTTTGTCAAAATGGTGGAGTATTTAACGAGTTAACACATTACCATATGCATGTCGTACCAAGATATAAAGAGCGTTCGTTTGCTGAGTTTTATACGGTGCAATCGGAGGAAAAGAAGAATCATAACTTTGAAGAGACAAAGAATTTGTTAAAAGAAGCGATAGAGCAAATACTGCATATTGAAAAGGTGTAAAAGAATTTTTCTTAGAGATACAGTCAGGAAAATTCTAATATTAAAAAGCCCAATTTCTCAGTTACAATAGAGAAATTGGGCTTTTGCTTATTCTATTATTAAATTTTATATATAAAAAGATTTTGCAGTGTCACAAAGTTACAGTGCTCATTCGTTATATAGAGTGAGAGGAGGAATTATATGAAAGTTACAAACACCGATTATGAAAAGATGGAAGAGCTATACGAGTTGTACGAGCAAAAAATTTATTATGTAGCTTATTCTATTTTAAATAATATTCAACAGGCTGAAGATGCAGTTCAAGAGACGTTTATTACTCTTTATAAGAACTTGGAAAAGCTCCATAGCTTGAATACTGAAGAGCTTAAACGCTACATTTTGAGGATTGCGAAAAATAAGGCGATTGATAGTTATCGAAAAAATAAACGACATGAAACATTTCTAGAAGAATATGAAAGAGAATCAATAGAAGCAGTAGATGAAAATATTGAAGAGTGGGAAAAACGTGTAATGTCCGAGGTTCAAATTGATGCATTGTTAAAAGAGTTAAATGAGTCTAATAGACAGGTGTTTAAGTATAAAGTCTTCTATAACTTAACGTATCAAGAAATTTCAAGTGTCATGGGGATAACGGAGGCTAATGTCCGCAAGCAGTTTGAACGCGCTCGAAAACGAGTCCAAAATATGATAGGAGGTATACAACATGACGAATTCAAAGAACTCCAAAGAAATATATGAACTTGCTGAAAAAATTGCTTTAGATGATTTTGATAAATCCGAAGAACAACATGAATTTTCACATACATATACGCGCAAAAAGAAACTGTTTATGGAGGAAATGAAGCTGAAGGGCGAGCGACCACAGAAAAAGAGTAAAAGACATCGTATGTTAATCGCTGCTGCCTGCTTATTGATTGGTATGCCGACAACCGTTTTTGGTGCAGTAAAAGTCTATAATATGATTGTTCAAAAACAAAATTATGAAGTAAATGTTTCCTTAACAAATAAGGATTCGAAAAAGAGTGATCAGTGGTATAAGTTGAAGGTTGGTAAATTGCCAGAAAATATGGAAGCAATTGATGACACTGCTATGAAATATTCATTTAAAGATAACTATGCAAATGGAGGCTTTTCATTCGTTCTTTGGAGAGTAGGGGGGAATTCAGATTTTCCAACTCTGTACTCGAAAAGTTATGAAGAAAAAGAGATAAATGGTAAGAAGGCAGTAATTGTCCATAGAGAAACTGGTAAAAAAGATTTAATGATGGACAGGGTAGTTTTTCTATTCTTTGAGGAAGAAGGGATCATGCTACAAAGTTATATTGGAAACGATATAAATGAAGAACAAATGGTGGATGTGTTAGGGAACATTTCACTTGAGCCTACGTCAAAAGAAAAGGCATCACATATAACAGATTATGATAAAAAGTATTTTAGCGAAGAAAGTAAGCCTAAAAAAACTAAGGTGATTCCTTTGAAAAAAGATAGTAAACGACTATTTCATATAGGACAAAAGGTTCCAGTAACGATTATCATGGATAACAGCAAAATTGAATATGTGATAGAAAAGGTTGAAGTTTTTGATTCAATCAAAGATTTTAAACAAGAAAACTTTAATGAACTTGGCTTAGGAATACTAAGGGAGAATCAAGCTTTGGATCAAGCTGGACAATTGATACCATATAGACGAGATGAATATAAAGTTGGAAATGGTAAAGATTCAATTGATCAATTAGTAGAATCAAAATTAATTCATCCTAAATTTGTCTACCTGACAACAACAGTGAAAAATATAGGTAAACTGGCGACAGAAGAAATCTATATGCATCCATCCATACAAGTGCTTAAAAGTAAGGGGAATGTATGGAATTACGCTGAAAGAGATGGAATTGCAGAAAAAAATATTATGACAGGCGAAGTTGATTATTTAGAGCCTCACGGAGATGGAAAAAGCTTTTACAATATTGGCAGTATCCGACCAGGACAAACGGTGAAGGTTAACTTAGGTTATTTGGTAGATGAGGATAAGCTAGATTCAATCTTCCTTGATGCTTTCCGTTACAGTGGGTTTAGTGGCAATGAGAATATGAATGAGAAAAATCGTTGGTGGTTCGATATTCGTCAACAATCAAAATAATAGAAACAAATCGACGAAAAAGCTGCTTACATCTAGCAGCTTTTTTCGTCTTCATACATATGTAAAATTTCTTTCGCATGTATACGTAAACCATCTATCAATTCTGTCGGTTCTAAAACTTTTGCATCTTTTCCGAGTCTATAAAATAAAGGGGTAATAAAATTGATTTCTCCTTTATCAATTGTTGAATTTATATATCCTGTCCCATCCTCGTTTATTATAACGAATTCCTCAAGATAAGGGACGCTTTTACATTGGCGTACGCCTTCTGTTGTCAGTAAAACATGTAACTGAGTAGGGATGTGTACTACGTTAGAGTTAGATGCAAACCACTCTTCTAAATTCATGAATGTATCCTCATTTTCTTCCGTTGATAATATGGAAAGAATACGATCGATGCGATACAGTAATACTTTTTTCCTGCCATAGTCATAGGACGGTAAGTACCATAGCCCGTCATGAGCATATACACCGATAGGATGAACATGTTTTGTTTTTATCCCCGATTTAGATTCGTATTGAAAGTGTAAATTTTTATTTTCAATAGCCGCTGTTAACACTTCGTTTAAAAGTGGGGTCTCAATTGTTCTCTTCGGATTCCAAAAGGCGATATAAGAACGTATTTTATCAACTTTCACTTTCGCCTCATGTTGTAGAGAGCTATATAGTTTATGAGTGACAGAATTGATTTCTGTATTAAAAGGCAAGTCTCTGTAGTAGCTTAAAGATTGAAAGGCAAAAAAGATGGAGACCGCTTCTTCTTCCGTAAATAAGATAGGTGGAATGACCCTAGTTGTTAATACTTTATATCCTCCATTACGACCTTGTTCAGCATAAATGGGTAATCCCATATCACTTAAATCTAAAATGTATCTATGAACCGTACGAACGGAAATATTAAATTCATCAGCTATTTCTTGAGCTGTAAATGTTTTTTTCGCAGAAGCAAATATAAGAATATCTAATAAGCGTTTAGCTTTTGACAAATGTATCACCTTTTCTTTTTAACGTGACATAAATTGTCATGTTTTATTGTTAGTATATTGTTTACATCATATGTTATCAAGATGAGATGCAAGGAGGAAAAGATATGTCACGTGAAATAGTTTTATTTATTGCAGCTAGTTTGGATGGATATATTGCGAAAGAAGATGATGATTTAGAGTGGTTAATGGAAACAGAAGGAGAGGGAGATAACGGTTATACAGAAATGTACGAAACGATTGATACAATAATAATGGGAAAGAGAACGTACGATTATGTAGTAGAGCATACGGAAACATTCCCGTACTTAGATAAAGCATGTTATGTTTTTTCTCGTTCAGAAAAAGGTTCAGACGGAAACGTGGAATTTGTAAATGAAGATGTAGTGGAGTTTACAAAAAGGTTAAAATCGCAAGAAGGATCTAAAATATGGATGGTCGGTGGAGGGAGTCTACTGAGAGAATTCTTTAAGAATAATCTAATTGATGAATATGTTGTCACGATTACCCCTCACATATTAGGCTCAGGTGTCCCATTATTTAAAGAAAAGAATCCAGAAATTAATTTAACTTTAACGGATACGAAACGTTTTGGGCAATTTGTAAATTTATATTATAAAGTAAAATGATAAAGTGAAACTTTAATCAGTGGGGGTTTTGTTCATCTCCCACTGATTATTAGTTGAACCAATCGGGCTTTAACGGGCAGTTGATCCCCCACCTAACTTCTTTGCTTCCGCTGAATTTTGATGTAGGGGTCTTACTGCCCGTTAATGCGGGATAAAGAAACACGACTACTGATGATAGTCGTGTTTCTTTATAGATGGTAATGAAATTATAAAGCAAGACCCGTGATCAACTTCGCTCGTTACAGCAATATTCCCGCCGTGTAGTTCTACAATTTCTTTTACGATAGATAGTCCTAAACCAGTTCCACCTGTAGCTCGTGATCTTGCTTTATCAACTCGATAAAAGCGGTCGAAGATGTGAGGGAGGTCTTCAGGAGGAATGCCTTCGCCTTCATCTTCAATTGTAATAGAGATATTTTTATGTTCTTCTGTAACAGAAATGTTTATATGAGAATGTTCTTTTGAATGTCTATAAGCGTTATTTAAAATGTTTATTATAACTTGTTCAAATCGCTGGTCATCTAAATTTACTAGCAGTGTAGGAGGACAAGAGAAAGAAACTGTAATGTATCTTTCTTTATACATGGCATTTACTTTTTCGGCTATGCGAGTAAGGCGGGTGTGTAAATGTACTTCCTTTACTCGAATAGAAAAGTTATGTTGTTCCATTCGTGCAAGTGAAAATAAATCTTGAACTAAGTTCGTAATATAATCAGACTCATCTTTTATAATAGATAAATATCGCAAACGTTGCTCAGGAGATGTGGTTTCTTTTAAAGCAATGTCAGCATAGCCTCTTACGTATGTTAACGGTGTTCGTAATTCATGAGCAACACTTGCTAGAAATTCACTTCGCTCTGTTTTCATATAATGTAAATCATTAGCAAGCGTTTGAATAGATGATGCTAGTTCACCAATTTCATCATTTCGAGTAGTCGTTAACGAAACGGACAAATCGCCTTTACTCATTTTTTCAGTTGCATGTTTCATGTGTAACAATGGTTTTGTTAACAAACGTGATAATAGAAAGATGGTGATGGCTGTTAGTAGAAACGTAATGACTCCGGCAATAATGAATTGTCTTGTTAGCCCGTTAACCATTTCCTCGATTGATTCCGTCCCGAGAAACATATATACGTAGCCTTCCGTTTTTCCAGCCACTACAATGGGGCTAACTGTACATATATAATTAGATGTTTTCCAATGATTCTCTATAATTGCTCCGTCATGATCTGTCCGTGTTTGCATCTTTTCAATATGCTTTTTTATAGTAGTATTTATTTCATTGGATTTAGCTAGTACCTCCTTATTTGCATTTGTAATAACAACAGTAGTTTCGGCTTCGGATTCCATTAGTGCAACATGGGAGATTGTTTGCTTATCAAAATACTTTTCAAGGACATCTCTGTGACTATTTCCGCGCTTTAATAAAGCTGTCATTTCTTCATTTACTCTATTGTTGACAAGGCTATAATAAAGCGAGACAAATAGAACACTTTCGATTAAAAGTGTAACAATCAAAAAATAAAATCCGAGCTGAATAGAAATTCGCTTCATTGCTTTGCTCCTTAATCTAGAGTATCAACCCATCGATATCCGACTCCGTAAACAGTTTTTAAATGGTGATCAATAGGGAAATTTGCTTTTCGCAATTTATCACGTAAATTACGAATATGTGAATCGACTGTGCGATCTTCTGTATTTGTGTTTAACCCCCAAATTCGTTCGATGAGCTGATCACGGCTTAATACGTAGTTCACATGGCGTAAAAATAATCCGAGTAAAGAAAATTCAATTGGTGTGAGAAGGAGTTCTTCATTATGGACAGAAACGAAGTGTTTTGTTTCATCCCATACAATACCGTGATATTGGATTTGTTTATGTTCATTTGTACGTCTTAAAACGGCTTCAATTCTTGCGAAAAGTTCTTCTTCATGGAAAGGTTTCGTTACGTAATCATCGGCTCCAAGTTTTAATCCTTGAACGACATCTACTGTTTGATCACGAGCTGTAACCATAATAATAGGAATGTTACTAAAAGATCGGATTTTTTTGCACGTTTCCCATCCGTCCATCTTTGGCATCATAATATCGAGTAAAACAAATTTAAAGTTTCGATTTTCTATATGTAAAATAGCTTCTTCTCCTGAAGTCGCACATACGCAGTTATATCCAATTGGGGTAAGATAAAGCGTTAATAATTCAAGCATTCTCGGTTCATCGTCTACGAGCAGTATATCAATCATAGAGAGCCCTCCATATTTATAATCGTTACTTAAAGTGTAATGCAAAATCATGAAGAAATGGTGCAGATTATGATGTGTCTGCATAATTTCTTCAGAATTGCTTGTTATTGTGGAGTTGAAATTACATTTTAGGTAATCATATTGGCTCAAAAATGATTAATACGGAGGCGGTATAATGAAAAAAATGACCCGAATTTTTGGGATAACAATAATTACAGCAGTTGGTCTTGCTGCATGTGGACAAACGAATACAGACCATAAAAACCATGAATCTACAAAAGAGAAGAAAACAGAGCAAAAGGAAATGAAAATGAATCAGGAGGTAACGGCGCCAAAAGAAATGAACGAAGGGGCATCGAATGATTTATTAACGACAAGTTTAAAAAATGTAACAAGGTTAAATACAAATGATCCCCTGCAAATGGCAGTGTTAACTTCGCAAACAATATGGCCAGCAACCCATAAAGAGAACCAGCCGGGTGCTGTTATTTTAGTACCAGCAAGCGAGTGGCAATTAGGTATTGCGAGTGCAGACCTTATTCATCATCCGAATAACGGGCCGATTTTATTTATAGAAAAAGAAAAGATACCGGAAATGACGTTAAAAGAAATAAAACGATTAAATCCAATCGGAACGAAAGATGGAACACAAATTATGGTGATGGGAGATGTAGGTACTAGCGCGCTTGAACAATTGAAAGGTTATAAAGTAAAACAAATAAAAGAAACGGACCCAGCTATATTTGCGAATCATGTTGATAAGGAGTATGCCGATATAACAGGAAGCTACCCAAATAGTGTTATTATCGGTTCGTCTGCAGAAGAAGGACGTTTATATACAACACCCGCTGTAAACTGGATTTCTCATATGCCGGAACCACTACTCTATACAGAAAAGGATAAAGTGCCAGAAGCGACAATAGAGGCATTAAAAATGAGAAAAGATAAAGCAAATATATATGTATTAGGGCCAGAAAAAATTGTTTCAAAAGAAGTAGAAAAAGAGTTAAGCAAATACGGGAAAGTAACGCGTATTAGTGGAGAGACCCCTACAGAAAACTCGATTGCGTTCGCTAAATTTAAAGATGAAAAAACAAAATTTGGCTGGGGATTCACAAAACCTGGTCACGGTTTATCATTTGTTTCAAGCAAAACACCAGATTTAGCAGTTGCTGGGGCACCTTTTTCACATATGGGTAAACACGCACCTGTTGTCTTGTTAGAAGAAGGGAAAGATTCACAACCAGTGTATGACTTCCTTGCTACTATTCAGCCGAAGTTTAAAGATGATCCAACACTTGGACCATATAATCATGGCTTCTTATTAGGAAGTACGAGTGATATTTCATTTGAAACACAAGGAATACTAGATGAGAGGTTAGAAATTGTTCAGGAAAGTGGTCAAGGACACGGTGGACATTAATGAAATGAGAAAAGATGCTACTGATATAGCGTCTTTTTTTATTTTCCTCGACAAAATATGACAAAAAAGTTGTAACTGTTTCTGTTATGATAGTTTCGGAAATCTTACATTTTACATAATCGGAGGAAAAGAAATGTATAAAAAATTGGGTACTATTGCTTTAACAGGTGCACTTGCTTTTAGTTTAGCTGCTTGTGGTGAAACTGAAGTTAAAGAAGTGAGTAAAAACGATGCTCCTAAACAGGCTGAAAAGAAAGATAAAAAGGAAAAAGCTGAAAGCAAGATTTATAAAATTGGAGATACGGTAGAAGTTAATGGCCTACAACTTACTTTCAGTTCAGCTAAATTCGTTGAGCCTAACGAATACGTAAAAGCTGAAAAAGGGAAAGTACTAGAAATCGCTTTTAATGCTAAAAATAATGGGAAAAAAGATATATATTTTGGAACTTCTGAATTAAAAATTGCTGATACTAACGGCAACCAATTCAAAGAGTACTTTGGTGGGGAAAATACGTTTATAAACGAAAATATTGCGCCAGGTAACCAAATTACAAACAAAATGTTATTTGATGTACCAGAAGGCGATAAGTTTGTTGGTACATTTAAACCTACATTTACATTTGACGAGAAATCAGTGAAATTTGAATTTGAAGTTGCTAAATAAGGAGAGATTAAGATGAAAAGAACAGCTGAATTTGTATTAGGTCTTATTGGAGGTATTTTTGGTATTATTTGTGCATTTGTTGCTTTATTAATCGGCGGTATGGGAGCTGCTTTTGAAGCTGATGGAGCAAATACTGTTATTGGCTTAGGTTGGGGAGCTGTGGCTCTATCAATCTTAGGAATTGTTGGATCTGTTATGGTAAGAAGTAAAGCGAAGGTTGGCGGTATTATGATGACTGTGGCTGCTATCGGTGGATTTATTTGTATTTCTATAATTTACTTATTACCAGGCGTATTATTATTAATCGGTGGATTAATGGGCATATTCCGTAAGGATAAAGCAACTGTATCTGCATAAAATGAGCACTCGAAAGAGTGCTTTTACTAATTTCATTAAATTAGCATAAACTCCTCTAATCCTAAACCCTCCAAACTAAACTTCACATATGAAGTGGAAATATCTATAGAAATGTAAATGAATTCCTTTGGTAGCTAATATCTTGATCCTTGGACTACTCAATTAAATGAGCTGAATTACATGTGCATTTTTCATCCATCCAAACAAAGTTCTCTTCATTTGACATACGGTAGAATCCGAAATCGTTGTACGTTAAATCAACAATAGGTGATAGTATATTTAAAGTCTTCCTGATATTCTAGGAAAAGAAGCTACGAAGGTAACATCTTTTTTAGGAAACTTTTACATAGCAAAAAATCTTCTACTCGTTATATAATAGCTTTCGTGCAGTCGGCTAGATTTTCTTATGGAGAAAATCAAATTATAAAGGAGTAGAGGAGTGGTATTTTGTTTCAAACGATAAAAAATGACTGGTTTTCTAATGTGAGAGGGGACGTGTTATCAGGAATTGTCGTTGCTTTAGCATTAATCCCTGAAGCGATAGCCTTCTCTGTTATTGCAGGCGTGGATCCGACAGTTGGACTATACGCAGCCTTTTGTATTGCGGTTACCATTTCATTTGTTGGCGGAAGAACTGGAATGATTTCAGCTGCAACAGGTGCAATGGCATTATTAATGGTAACGCTTGTTAAAGATCATGGTTTGCAATATTTATTTGCTACAACAATATTAACAGGTATCGTCCAAATTATTTTTGGCGTGTTCAAACTGAGCTCATTTATGAAGTTTGTTCCGAAATCTGTTATGAGTGGTTTTTTAAATTCACTTGGAATTTTAGTTTTTACAGCGCAATTACCGCATTTTAAAAATGCAACTTGGCAAATGTATGCACTCGTTGTATTAGGACTTGCAATTATATATTTATTTCCACGTATTACAACGGTTGTACCTTCTACGCTTATTTCAATTATTATTGTGACGAGTATTGCACTTATGAGCGGATTACAGTTGAAAACAGTAGGGGATATGGGAAGCCTGCCGAAAGAATTACCGTTCTTTAGTATTCCTGATGTGCCATTTACATTAGAAACATTAGGGATTATTTTACCTTATGCAGTTATGCTTGCAATCATTGGTTTACTAGAGTCTTTATTAACAGCTTCAGTTTTAGATGATATGACGCATACAGAAAGTAATAAGCATAAAGAGGCACGCGGACAAGGGATCGCAAACATCGTTGCTGGATTTTTCGGAGGAATGGCAGGATGTGCAATGATTGGACAATCTGTTATTAATATTAAATCAGGTGGACGAGGTCGCCTATCAACATTTGTAGCGGGTGGATTTTTAATCGTATTACTATTCGTTTTAGGAGATTATGTCGTTCATATTCCAATGGCAGCTTTAGTTGCGGTTATGATTATGGTTTCAATCGGAACGTTTGATTGGAACTCTGTAACAACGATTC
Organism: Bacillus cereus group sp. BfR-BA-01524; assembly: GCF_022662595.1. Classification (NCBI taxonomy): domain Bacteria; kingdom Bacillati; phylum Bacillota; class Bacilli; order Caryophanales; family Bacillaceae; genus Bacillus; species Bacillus cereus group sp. BfR-BA-01524. The sequence goes on from NZ_JAKUDW010000018.1 coordinate 74,319, forward strand.
ATAAAGTACCAAAAGGAAACGTATTTGTTATGATCGTAACAGTTGTGATTGTCCTAATTACACATAATTTAGCATTAGGTGTAATTATCGGAACAGTAATTAGTGCGGTGTTATTTGCATTCAATATGGCAAAGATTCACGTGAAACATTTATATATTGAAAATAAGAAAATATACGAAATTCACGGTCAACTTTTCTTTGCATCTACAGCCGATTTCATAAATAATTTTTCATTTAATGAAGATGTAAAAGAAATTGAAATGAATTTTACTCATGCACACGTATGGGATGATTCAGCAGTGGCATCAATTGATAAAGTTATCATGAAGTATGAGCAAAGTGGTGTGAAAGTAAGTATAACAGGATTAAATGAACGTAGCTCAAAACTTGTTGCAAATTTGGCTACTTATAATAAAAGAATTGCTAGTTAAAAGCCTCCTTTTTAGGGGGCTTTATTATATAATACGAGTAGGATAACGAAAAGGGGATTCAGCATATGTACAAACAAATTATATTAGCGTGTGACGGTTCTGAACATGCACTTCGAGCAGCGGAACATGCAACATATATTGCGAAATGTAGCGAAGAAACAAATGTTGAAGTTGTGTACGTAGTAGATAATAGAACGGCAAAATCAGATATTATACAAGGTCAAACAGACTTAGAAACAATATCAGCTAGTCGAAAAGATAAATTAAAAGAGATTGAAGGTTTATTAAAGAAAGAGAACATTTCTTATACAATTACGATATTACATGGTGATCCTGGAGATACAATTGTTCAATATGTAAATACAGGAGATATAGATCTTGTTATCGCTGGAAGCAGAGGGCTAAACACACTGCAAGAAATGGTGCTTGGTAGTGTCAGTCATAAAATAGCAAAACGAGTGAAATGTCCGGTGATGATTATAAAATGAAATAGAATGTAACTAAAGACCTTAGTATAACTGAGGTCTTTTTTATGTATAAATGACTCTTATTTGTGGAAATACTAGATATATAAGTTGAAAAGATGTTAACTTACAAATTTGTAAGTTAGTTGTTAGAGAAATCGATGTTATGAAATTTTTCCCATTGGTAAAATAAAAGTATCAAAGGGGAGATAGGGAGGATGGAAGCAATGAAATCATTTCAAAATTTGTCATATAGTCAAGGGGTAAGCTTAATTTGTCTAGGAGGATTTGCTGCATCTGTTACGTTAGCTGTTTTAATAAAGGTATTTCATCAAATCTTTTAATATTAGAGTAGGGAAGGAATTGGTTGTTATAAATAGTAAGAAAAGGATTGTAAATAAAAAATAGCTCTTAGCATGTATATGGATGCTAAGAGCTATTTTTATGATTACTTTTCTACTTCTGGCTTTTCGCTTGTTACAGTAACGTCTTTCCATTTTGAAGTAATTTGATTCACTTCAGTGTTGACATTAAAATCTTTCACGCGCTTATTAACACCTGTTAAATCGAATGTGTAATGAATTGGAATCATCGGTGCTTCGTCATGAATTAATTTTTGCCATTTATCGTATACTTCTTTACGATATTTTTCATCAGTAGCTTTTTCTGATAATCCTGCGTCTAATAACTTCGTATTTTCATCATTTACCCAGCGTTGGTAGTTGAATCCGGCATTTTTGCCCCATAGGCCAGAAAGATCAGGGTCAGAGCCAGTGTTCCAAGCACCAGAGAAAATATCAACCTTCGGATCATCTTTTTTAATCATATCACGCATAGCATTAAATTCGTGTAAGCGTCCATCAACAAGTTCTACTTTTAAGCCGATATCTTTCCAAGATTGAATATAGAATTTTGCGAGTGGTTCACTTGTTTCACTACCGTTACTAGCTAGGAAGTTAATTTTAAGTTCATTACCTTTTGGATCCTCACGGAATCCATCACCATTCTTGTCTTTATAGCCAGCTTCATCTAATAGTTGTTTCGCTTTATCTACATCTAAGTTATATGCGCCAACATTGTTATTATGGTACTTTGGCATAGATGGTGGAATTGGAGAGTTAGCTGGAACACGAAGTCCGTGATATACTTTTTCTCCTAATTTTTCTCTATCAATTGCATATGCCATCGCTTGACGTAAACGAACGTCTTTGAATTTATCGTTATCCATTACAGCTTCATTCTTTGCTTTGTCCATATGTCCGAACTTAAATCCGATATAAGTGTAAGCAAGGTCAGTTTTACCAATTAGTTGTGTGTTTTTTAATTTACTTACGTTCGGATATTGGTCAGCAGTAATTGATGCAATATCAATATCACCTTTTTTCAGAGATGCACTAACAATAGATGGATTTACAACTTTTAATGTTACATTTTTCAGCTTAGGTTTGCCACCCCAGTAATCATCAAAGCGCTCATACTCAACTGATTCACCAGGAACGATTTTCTTCACTTTAAATGGACCGAACCCGATTGGATTTTGACGGATTTTATCAGATTCAGCTAGTTTTTCAATTGGTACATCGCCTAAATATTTTTTAGGTGTAGGATATGTCCAAATACCAGTTTTCAATGAAGGGTTTACTTCTTTATAAGTAATGGAAATTGTTTTTGGATCGACTACTTTAATACCGGAAATTTTGTCAGCTTTTCCAGTGTGATATTCTTCCATACCTTCAATCATTTGCATTTGTGTATCGTAACGGATACCTGTATATTTACTATTACCAATAATTAAGTAAGAATATTCTAAATCCTCAGCGGTTAAAGGGTTACCATCGTGCCATTTTACATTATCTTTAATCTTAATTGTAATTGTTTTTTTATCTTCAGAAATTGTATAAGTTGCAGCACCGTCATTTGTAATTTCCCAGTTTTTATCTGTAGCTAATAATTGTTCATCAAAGAAATCCATAATCTCTGAATCTGGAGCAACTTCATACAATACTCTACTTAAAACACCAGCGAAAGGTGAATTTGAAACGAGTCCATAAGTTAATGATCCGTCTTTAATTTCTTTACTGTCATTTTTTACAGTAGCACTAAATTTATTTGTTTCTACTTTTTTTGTGTTTGCTTTTTTACTACTGCTATCAGCACCCCCACATGCAGATAGTAATAATGTTGAAGCAGCAAGTGTACTTAATACTTTGTAAAGTTTTGGTTTGTTCATAACTTCTCCACCCCTTATCCTTTTCTTTGTCTCGCATCAGCCGCACGCTTTAACGCTTGACCAATAAAATTTATACACAGCATCAGCACTAAAATCATGATTGATGCGGGTAACCAAATCCACCATTTTTCTTGCAATACATCTGGATTTGTTGCGTAACTTACAAGTGTACCAAGACTCGGTGTGCTTTCTGGTAGACCGAAGCCTAAGTAAGTTAAACTAGATTCGATCCCGATGTTACCAGCAAGATTTAATGTAATATTTACGATGATAATAGAACTTAAATTAGGTAATATTTGCTGGAAGATTATTTTCCAATTTGGTGTTCCTAACGTTTTTGATGCAGATACGTAATCAAGTTCTTTCTCAGTCAATACTTTAGAGCGTATAAGCCTTGCTTTTCCGACCCATAAGAAAGCCGTCATTATGAGAATAAAAGTTGTAATATTGAAAGTTGGAACGAGTGAGATAAACACGATAACAATCATTAAGAATGGTAAAATCATCATGAAGTCGATAAAACGCATAATGATGTTATCGACAACTCCGCCAAAATAGCCAGCAATTAGTCCCGTCGTAAGACCGATAAGGGTTGCTAAAAGAGTGATGGCTAAACCAACTGTAAAGGAGTTACGTGTACCAATAATTAATTGTCCGAAAATATCACGGCCTCCATAATCAGTTCCTAACCAATGTTCAGCAGAAGGAGGGTCATAAATAGCGAACAAATCGACTCGGACGATATCTTCTTGCTTCATAATAAATGAAGTTGCGTAAACGGCTATTAATATTAAAGCTAAAAAGAATAGAGAAAACATTGCTAGTTTATCTTTACGAAATTCTCGCCACATAATGGAGAAACCAGAGGGACTCTTTTCGTAATGAATGACTTCAGTTTGTTTTTCAGGATTTGCTAACATAACGTTTCTTCACCTCCATTAATCAATACGAATACGTGGATCAACGATGCTTAGAATAATATCGGAAAGAAGAGTCCCGAGTAGCGTTGCGAATCCAGTAAATAATACAAGAGCAGTTACGACACTGAAATCACGTTGAGTGATAGATTGGAAAAATAGTTGTCCAATTCCTGGATAGCCGAAAATATTTTCTAGAATAATAGATCCTCCAACTAAACCTGTAATTTCATATCCTAAAAATGCTGCAATTGGTAAAAATGAATTTCTTAAAATATGTCTGGAATATACTTTAGATTCTGGTACACCTTTTGCTTTTACTGTGCGTACAAAATCTTTATGTTTCGTATCGATAATTTCACTTCGTAAATATTGTACAGTTCCTACAGTTCCAATTAATGCCCCAGATAAAGCTGGTAAAATCATATGATTGAATTTACTTAAATAGTAATCAAATGATCCTGTTACAACTTGTGGATCAACGCTACCACTCGTAGGGAAAATTGGATATAAAAA